>NZ_FPBI01000075.1:0-1078 GCF_900116595.1 Mesorhizobium sp. YR577
CATGACCAACCCTACGCTGTTCGAGCCCTACATCCTGGGCTCACTCACCCTTTCCAATCGCATCGTCATGGCGCCCCTGACGCGCAATCGTGCCGGCGCGGGCTTCGTTCCGGGCGATCTCACCGCGAAATATTACAGCCAGCGCGCATCGGCCGGCCTGCTGATTGCCGAAGCCACGCAGATCTCGCAGCAAGGACAGGGCTATCAGGACACGCCCGGCATCTACTCTCAAGCGCAGATCGACGGCTGGCGCAAGGTGACAGAGGCCGTACACGCCAAGGGTGGCCACATCTTCCTGCAGCTCTGGCATGTCGGTCGCGTCTCGCACGTCGACCTGCAAGCGCAGGGTGCTGCGCCCGTGGCGCCCTCGGCGATCCGGGCCAAGACCAAGACCTTCGTCAACAACGCCTTTGTTGAGGTGTCTGAGCCGCGCGCGCTGGAGCTCGACGAACTGCCGGGGATCGTGGATGATTTCCGCAAGGCTGCCGCGAACGCCATGGCGGCCGGCTTCGACGGCGTCGAAATTCATGGAGCCAACGGCTATCTGCTCGACCAGTTCGCCAAGGACAGCGCGAACGTCCGTGACGACGCATATGGCGGTTCCGTCGAGAACCGTGCCCGCCTGATGCTGGAGGTCACGGCTGCGGTCGTCGACGAAATCGGTGCCGAGCGCACCGGCATCCGGATCTCGCCCGTCTCGCCCGCCAACGGCATATCGAGCAGCGACCCCCAGACGCAGTTCGACTATATCGTCGATCACCTCGACGCCTTGGGTATCGTCTACATCCATGTCGTCGAGGGTGCCACGGGCGGATCGCGCGATGTTGCGCCATTCGACTTCGGATCGCTCCGTCGGCGCTTCAACAACACCTATATCGCCAACAATGGCTACGACCTTGAACTCGCAGCAGCGCGGCTCGCCCAGGGCAAAGCCGACCTGTTCGCTTTCGGACGACCGTTCATCGCCAATCCCGACCTTGTAGAACGGATGAAGACCAGCGCACCGCTGGCCGCCTTCGATCAGGCGACGCTCTATGGCGGCGGCTCTGCTGGATATACCGACTATCCCGCCATCGCA
>NZ_FPBI01000074.1:0-1163 GCF_900116595.1 Mesorhizobium sp. YR577
GCGCGTGCTAAGGCACGTATCTCTTGGCCGGAGCTCGAAGATCTATTGCTCCTTCCGGATCGGGAAGAAACTCCGGTCCCACAACCCTTACCTTGCGTTCAGGCTCGAGGGGACGGGCCGTCATTTCTCCGCTCTCTTGTGTTCGGACAGTCACGTCCTTTGCCTGGTCGTCTCCCAACTCCGTCGATATTTTCGGATCAACCGGTGGATCCGGTTCCTTGACAAGAGCAGCGGCTGGACTGGTCGAAGATGTGGCCTCGTTCGACGGTGCGGTCTCGGCAACGGCTTCCGAACTGCCCTGCCCGTCGCAGCTACAGTTTGCTGGCCGCGCCAGGCTTTCTCGTCTGTACAGATACGCCGTAGGCATTTCGGAATATGGCTTGCCATTGACGACTGAAATCATGTCGGCGGACTCGTTGCGGATATCCGGTGCCTCCTCCCCCTCTTTGACCTCCTCGACCATTTGCGCATCGTTTTCCTGAAAGAAAACCTGCATTTCGGTGCCCGGGCACATGGCTTGGCAATTCCGAAGATCGCGCGAGAACTGACGCCGGGACGACGCGAAGGACATTGGGAAATAATAGCCGTCGCATGTCCGCACACAGACGGTCCGATATTCACCAGGGATGGATTTCCCAACTGGCACGCTCTGCCGCGTTTTTGCCTTGGCTTGTTGCGATTTCGATCGCGAAGTCGAGCGCTGAACTGGCCTGGCCTTGCGCTGCTCGCGAGGCTCCACGGTGCGATTGAGTTTCTGATCGGTGAGGTAGTTTCCGCGGTCCGAGTCACCCACCAGGATTATCGGAAGCTGTTTCGTGGAAGTTTCGCTGCCACCGCCTGCACTGAACTCTGTGCTGCTGTCAGAAGCGGCTGTTTGTTGGCGCAGTATCCCGGCGTCGGCGAAGGCTGGCGCAATCCAAAGACAGACACACGCCGCAATTGCGAGCCCAATTCCGTTCGATGCGGCCATCATAAGCCCTCCGAAACGTACTTCTCAGCAAAGGCTATATGCTAACATATGTTAGTTTTTGGTTTCCAATGTCAACTGATCGTGTCATCTTTGTCACGCGGCGGACCTGAAAGGATCGCCATTGGCCGGCGTGGTCCACCCCTCATCCTCCCCGACTGCGCCGGCCTTTCATCGGAGTAATTGGGCGTCCGAC
>NZ_FPBI01000073.1:0-1163 GCF_900116595.1 Mesorhizobium sp. YR577
GCCACCTCTTGGATGTTTGAGTTGCGGTATAGACTGGATTGCCGGGTGGGTAGCAGCCCACCTGGCATCCGGTTGTCGGATCGTCCATCTCGAAGTCTTTTGGACTGCGGGGAGCAAGATCGCGACCGGTTCTTCATCAGGCCCGCATGGTTGCGTGAACGCTTCGGTTCGAATCCAAGACAGGGACGAGGAAGATGGTAGAGATTAGCATGATCTGCGCCGGATGCGATGTGTCCAAGACGAAGCTGGACATTGCGCTCTATCCCGGCACTGCGTTCCTGAGCGTGGCCTATGACGCGGCCGGGCTCAAACAGCTCGATGCCTTCCTGAAGAAGCATCGTGTCGCCCGTGTCGGCTTCGAGGCGTCTGGTGGTTATGAATGGCGGCTTTTGGCGCATTTGCGCCGTGGGCCGGTTGCGGCGGCGCGCTTCCAGCCCGGCCAGATCAGGCATTTCGCCAAGAGCCGGCTGCAATGGGCCAAGAACGACCGCCTCGACGCGGCGCTGATCGCCGCCTTCACGGCGAGTATCGAGGAACTGCCGCCGCTGCCGGATGCGCGCTTCGACGAGCTCAATGCCGAGATGACCTATCTTGAGCAATTGGAGGCGCGGATCGCCGTCTTGAAGACGATGGCGGAGACGACAATCCTCGCTCGGCTCAAGCGCCTGCACGAACACGACATCGCCCGCCTTGAGACGCGTCGCAAGGCCCGGATCGCGCTGATCGCCAGGCAAGCGGCCCAGGACGCCACGCTGGCGCATCGCCTCGACTTGCTCGTCTCCATCAAGGGCATCGGCCTGCGCACCGCACTGTCGCTCGCTATCCGCCTGCCCGAACTCGGCAGCATCGGCCGGGGCCAGATCGCCGCTCTCATCGGCGTGGCGCCCTACGACGACGACAGCGGTGGCAGGCGCGGCCGTCGACATATTCGCGCCGGACGCACACGGCTGCGCAAGAGGCTGTTCATGAGCGCGTTCACCGCATCCCAACATAATCCAGATCTCCGGGCCCACTATCAGCGCATGCGCGCCGCCGGCAAACATCACCTCCTGGCAATCGTCGCAGTAACCCGAAAACTCGCCATTCTGGCCAATGCCGTCATCGCAAGGGGAACACCTTGGACACCAGTCCATACGCGATGACGCAAACATGGTTGCTCCCCC
>NZ_FPBI01000064.1:0-2528 GCF_900116595.1 Mesorhizobium sp. YR577
GGTGAAGGGTTTCGGGTGCCGGCAGGCGTACGAAAGCCTCTCATGCTGGAACCCGCGGGCCACGTTCGATGGCTATGGGGATTTCGAACTGCGGCCGATGTCGGAGATGGCGTGACCGCCGCTGAGAAGCTCAGGGAAGGATGCGGACCGGCCGCTTCGCTGCGCCTTGGCTCGGTTTAGCTGGCCCCGCACCCGACTCGTCACGACCATGTCGGCGGCGAGAGTCTCCATAGATGCGCGCGGGTCCGTTGCCGGAAGTGGAGCGCCTGCGGCGTGATGCTGGTATAGGTCATGCCGGGTCATGGAGCGGTCTTCCGGTTCGTCGCCGATGCGTGCGGCGGTCCGCGCGGCTGTCTCCAGCGTTCGAACATCTCGATGATGATCATGCGTCCGCCACAGCATGGGCATGGCGGGCGGTAGTCGTCCGGTTCGGCTGGCGTGTCGGCGTCAGGCGGCGTGGCGACGCCCAGGAGTTCGCGGGCGAGCGCGAGGCTTGCCTTGCGGGCGGAGCCGGCGAGCAGGCCATAGTGCCGGATGCGATGGAAGCCGCGCGGCAGCACGTGGATCAGAAAGCGGCGGATGAACTCGTCGGTTGCAAGCGTCATGACCTGCTGTCGATCCGTGTCGTCGCGGCGGTAGTCCTTGTATCGGAAGGTGACGCCGGGCTCGTCGAAGGCGATCAGGCGGCTGTTCGAGATCGCCACCCGGTGGGTGTAGCGGGACAGGTAGGCGAGCACGGCTTCAGGTCCGGCGAACGGCGCCTTGGCGTATACCACCCAGCGCTTCCCCCGGACGGGAGCAAGGTAGCGCAGGAATGCTCGGCGGTCGGCCAGGTGCGCCAGCGATCCGAAGAAGGCCAGCGGCACAGCCTCGTGGAGTGCGACCAAGCGGGTCAGAAAGAGCCGCCGGAACAGCTTGCCAAGCACGCGCACCGGAAGCAGGAACGCCGGACGCGACGATATCCAGCGGTGTCCGTCCGGCGCGATGCCGCCGCCCGGCACGATCATGTGGACATGCGGATGGTGGGTCATCGCCGAACCCCACGTGTGGAGGACGGCTGTGATGCCGATGCGCGCGCCGAGGTGTCTTGAGTCGGCGGCGATTGTCAGCATCGTCTCCGACGCCGCCTTGAACAGCAGATCGTATACCAGCGCCTTGTTCTGGAAGGCGATGTCGGCGACCTCGGCGGGCAGCGTGAACACGACATGGAAGTAGCCGACCGGCAGCAGGTCGGCCTCGCGCTCGGCAAGCCACGTCCGCGCCGCCGCGCCCTGGCACTTCGGGCAGTGCCGGTTGCGGCAGGAGTTGTAGGCGATGCGCCACTGACCGCAGTCCTCGCAGGCCTCGACGTGACCGCCAAGCACCGCGGTGCGGCAATGCTCGATCGCCGACATGACCTTGAGCTGAGCGAGGCTCAGGCGCCCGGCATGGGCGGCCCGGTAGGCAGGCCCGGCTGTGCGGAAGATGTCGGCGACCTCGATCGAGGCGCGCACGGATCAGCAGGGCGGCGTCTTGCCCTCCATCAGCGCCATCAGCCGGTCGAGCGGCCCGGTGACAGCGTGGATCGTCCGGGTCGAGACCTTGGCATAGAGTGCGGTCGTCTCAAGCTTGCTGTGCCCGAGCAGGACCTGGATGACGCGGATGTCGACATCCTGTTCGAGCAGGTGGGTGGCGAAGCTGTGACGCAGCGTGTGCGGGCTGACGCGCTTGCGGATGCCGGCGACCTCGGCGGCCTCCTGGACCGCGCGATGCAGTTGCCGTGACGAGACTGGATCGGTGCGGCTGCGGCCGGGGAAGAGCCAGCCATGCGGAAGTATGACCCCGCGTCGCCTGCCTTCGCGCCACCACAGCCGCAGCAGTTCCAGGAGCTGCGGCGAAAGCATCGCGTTGCGATCCTTGCGACCCTTGCCCTGCTCGACACGGAGCAGCATGCGCGCAGAGTCGACATCATCGACCTTGAGGTGCGCGACCTCGGACACACGCAGGCCCGCGCCATAGGCAACGCCGAGCGCGGCCTTGTACTTGAGGCCCGGTGCGGCTTCGAGCAGTTGCCCCGCTTCCTCCACGCTGAGCACATCCGGCAGCTTGCGGTGATACCGGGTGATCACCAGGGCGCGCGACAGATCCCGGCGCTGCAGTGTCACCAGAAACAGGAACCGCAGCGCCGATACCGCGCCGTTGATGGTCGCAGGTCCGACGCCGTTCTCATGCTGATCAAGCTGGAAGCGGCGGATATCGTCCGGCGTTGCGGTATCGGGCGAGCGTCCGAGAAACGCGGCGAAGCACCGGACGTGACGAACATAGTCCTGCTGCGTGTGAGAGCCGAGGCCCCGCATAAGCATGTCGTGCTGCATGCGCTGGCGAAGCGGCGAAACAGATGCATTGGTCGACGGGGTAGCCATGGTGAGTTCCTCTCGTTGAAGGGAACTCCATGGTCGGCTCGCCCGCCGCTACCTGCTCAAAAGCTACGAATACTACGCCATCTCAGGCCTGGACGCCCCTCCCGCGAAGCGGGTTCGTGCATGGGG
>NZ_FPBI01000062.1:0-2793 GCF_900116595.1 Mesorhizobium sp. YR577
TGGTCCGTGCCAGACCTCGCCGACCGAGGCATGAAAGGCACGATCACCATCAAATAGTCCGATGGAGTGGAGCCGACTTGCGGGCTATCCTGCACAGCAGGGAAGGAGAAATCCAGCTCATGGTCACATAGACCTCATTGGGCAAAAGGAACATGGTGATAGATGCCTTTGAACGGATTTGAATGTAAGCCCGCCGGCACAGGTCGAACGTGGCACCGACCACTCATTTCAGGAATCTAACAAACCAGATCGCCCACGTCGCGGAAAGGACCGGGCTTCGGCGAAGAGATATTGTCGATTGTCGCTGTTGCGAAGGAAGAGGCGGCAAATCCGCTTTCGAGGCGCTTCATTTGGGAGAGACGTTTCGCTTGGCCTCTCTTCAACTCGAAGGCCTCGTAATGCCTTAAGGATGATCGCCAGGCTCGAGAAAACGCAATCCATTAGGTGAGCTTCTAGGTCTAATGGCTCGACGCTGTGAAAAACAGACGCATGATCGAATAGGGAAACTGTAAGGGACAATTACTCCCTTGAAGTTTTTCTGACACGTGATTACACGTAACCTACCAGACCGGGCCCCTCTGACAGTTCCAATGAACTGTGATGTCGGACTGGAAGTCCAATTGGGTGGCCTGGTGTTCGTGGCAATCAATCGACCGTAGTAGTCCGACAGCAAGTGCACTCGGCACGGCAGGTGCGTTTGCGCTACGCTTAGCGACTCATAGGTCCCACAGCATGCGGTCGCCCACACACAACATGGGTGCCATATGAGCGAATTCTTAACCCCTGAAGCCCTTTCAGCCTTGCTTCAGGTCATCATGATCGACCTGGTTCTGGCAGGTGACAATGCGATCGTCATCGGACTTGCCGCCGCCGGCTTGCCAAAAGACCAGCGCGCCAAAGCCATTGTCATCGGAATCATCGCGGCGACGGTGCTGCGCATCGGCTTTGCAGCAGCCACGACCCAGCTCTTGCAGATCGTCGGGCTTCTGCTTGCCGGCGGTGTTCTCCTGCTCTGGGTCTGCTGGAAAATGTGGCGCGAGCTACGTGCCAACCACGCCGAGGAAATAGAAGCAAACGAGGCGCTGCAGAACCGCGATATCAACCTTGACGGCAAAGTTGCCGGAAAGGCCCCCCGCAAGACATTTGCGCAGGCGGCCTGGCAGATCGTCATCGCCGACGTGTCCATGTCCCTCGATAACGTGCTGGCTGTGGCGGGTGCTGCGCGCGAACACCCGGGCGTGCTGGTGTTCGGCCTGATCCTGTCTATCGCGCTCATGGGCCTGGCTGCGAGCTTTATAGCCCGCCTGCTCCAGCGTCATCGCTGGATCGCCTATGTCGGCCTGGCAGTCATCCTCTACGTTTCAGTGGAGATGATCTATCGCGGGATCAATGAAGTCTTGCCCTATCTGAATCTGTAAAGTCCTCTTCGGCTGGCGCAATGATAGTTGGTTGCGCCAGCTCTTTTGCGAGAACTAATTGTCTCGCGCATCCATTATGGATGCTCAGATTTCATCTGCAATTTCTATGCTTTGTGCTCGAAAAGTCACATATGATACAGTGCCTTTGATTTCCAGTGCGATACGTAAGTCAGCTTTCGGGCCTCGCGGTACGAGGTGGATGATGGACATCCGCGGTATTGCAGTAGGTCAATTTGTGGTAGCCGATCAGTTTAACTAGCGAAGGAGTACAAACCGTGAGCGAGCCGACCGTTGCCGAGGCGACCGACATTATTTATGCATCGCTCCAATCGGACAATGCTGACATCGATAAACATATAGCTGCCCTCAAGCTAGCCCTGACCAGAGAGGGTGCCAAAGAAGCAGTTTTCGACCCAACCAAGCTGGCACAAAACAACCGTTCGGGACGCAAGCTGATGCAGGCTTATTTTCGGCAGCGCGGCGTGAGCGTGAAGTTTTCAGCCTAGTAAGTGTTCGAGCGTTCTTCCGTGAATCCTTTACTGCCTGTGACAGCGTAATAGCACCTCGGTTCTGGCGAAAGCGAAACGCGAATCACCGCTCCAATTATTGCACAACGTCAATGGCAGGATGCAAACCGGCTTCGCCTTCCGTTTGCATCGGGGCAGGAAACGGAAGGTCTGGATTCGGGAAGCATATGCTAAGATCAGCCGTTCCGTTCGCGACCCGATCGCGAAGCTTGGCACCGCCTAGCTCACTGACTACAGGCAGATTCACAAGATAAGGACGATCACGATGGCCCAAGTGCTGGACGAGGGACCCTTCTTTCACGGGACAATCGCGGATTTGCGCGTGGGTAATTTCCTCACCGCAGGATACCGGTCGAACTATCGTCCTGAAGTGGTAATGAACCACATCTACTTCACTGCCATTGTGGACGGTGCCGGGCTTGCCGCTGAAATCGCGGTTGAACTCGCCGAAGGCGGCGCAGTCCCGCGTGTTTACGTCGTAGAGCCGACCGGGACATTCGAGAACGACCCGAACGTCACCGACAAGAAATTTCCCGGCAACCCCACTCGGTCGTATCGCAGCAGCGCGCCGCTCAAGGTCATTGGCGAAATCACGCATTGGACCAGATTGACGCCCGAAGCACTACAGGTGTGGAGAGAGCGACTGACCGCATTGCGCTCAGACGAACGAGGCGAAATCATCAACTGATGCGAGGCGACACGCATCTTGTGCTCATTACGCGATCGAATCGCTAAAAGGAGACGGTCAGCTTTCCTGAAGGTTTCTCGATGCGGGCCGCATCGCGATGTTCGCCGCCGGCGTTGGCGGCCCGCGTTGACAAACCTTGGAAGGAGGAAGCCGCGGGGGT
>NZ_FPBI01000060.1:0-4083 GCF_900116595.1 Mesorhizobium sp. YR577
TGCAGCCATTTCGCTGCAAGTTCGATGAAGAGTATGTTGAGCGGCGGAACCGCAATAAGTCCGGTCCAGATGCCGTGGACGCGTTTGCTACGAACGCTGGACAGCTGGTCGAATCCGGTTCGCCCGATCATCTCTCCCGAAGATACCAACATCTGAGGCTTCTCAAGCCGCGACGCACTCCGAAGAAACATTGTGCGGATAAGAAAACCATCCAGACGCAATCAACCATCCCGCGGCCGTCGCCGCGGAAACGATCTGAGTCAACAGCTGAATCTAATCGGCCCCCAAGCAGATGATCTGAAGTCAAATAAATCAGATATACATTGACTTACTATACCTCCACCTATCAAAATAAATTAGGCGGAATTATACAGGGCCAGGACATGCCCATCAAGAAACCGGTCATTATTCTGGTGCATGGGATACGAGACCATGCTCTTTGGCAGCAGGAAATACGTGACGCCCTCGAAAAAGATGGAGATTTTATTGTAGAGGCGACGAATTATGGTCGCTTCGATCTGTTGAGGTTTCTCCTGCCCATCTCCTACTTCAGGCGAAAGGCAATTGCGGAAATCTTGAAGCAGTTCAAAACAGTAATTCTGAACAATCCGGGCGCAGATATATCGGTCATCGCTCACAGCTTCGGGACATACATAGTTGGGCATATACTGAAGGAGAATTTCGACCTCAAATTCAATCGGATAATACTGTGCGGCAGCATTCTCCGTTACGATTTTCCATTTGAGCAATTCCAGTCGCGGTTTACGCCGAAAATTCTCAATGAGGTAGGAACGCGCGATATCTGGCCGGCAATGGCCGAAAGCGTGACCTGGGGCTATGGATCGGCAGGCACTTTCGGCTTCAAACGTCCGCTGGTTTATGACCGTTGGCATAACAAGGCCGCGCATGGTTATTTCCTCAGCGCTTCCTTCTGCCGCAAGTTCTGGATCCCTTTCCTGCGTGATGGAACCATCGTTCCGGATTCTGCGCGTCCTGAGAAGCCGCATACGCTGGTCCAACTGATCAACATACTCAGATTGAAGTACCTCGTGCCGGTATTTGCTGCATTGTCGGTCGCCGCCACGCCCTACGTCGAAATCCCCGACCCCTGTCCGGGTCTTCCCGGTGACATCGCCTGGATAGATGCCGGGGAACTGACACAGGGCAAATTCGCGACACGATCGGCGTTTGTCGTCGAGGGCCGAAGCGCTCCCCCGGAGACCGTCAGACGCGGCGACTGGATCAAACTGACCGAAAGCCGCAGAACAATGATCGTCGATTATCAGAAGACCGGGACGCAGCGTGCTCAGGATAGTCCGCTCTCTCCGGGTGGGGACATCGACTATACTTGCAAGGTTCTAAAGGCGGGTGATCAATTTTACGTCGCCTTTGTCGACGCTGGCAATTCACGCTCGATTGCGAACCGCATGTGGTTGAAAATTAGGGCAACTGCACCCGGAAGCTAGCGGGAAACAGATGCTTTTGTTGATTGGGATAGTGGAGGACGACCGTGATCAGGCAGACTCTTAAGCTCTCATTCTCAAGCTTGGCTTTTTTCCTTTGGTGTATGACGGCATACGGCCAAACCACCGTTCCGGCTCCAGGCAGGAATTGCGTTTTTCATGTCTCCAATGATGGATCGGTCGAACAATGGTGGTGTGAGGCCGATCAAGGTCAACCGATCACCGTCCGTTATGTCTGGTTGAACGCCACCGAAGTCAGCTTCATGCTGACTGGATACGCAGACACCTCCATCGAGGGGATTCTCGGGAAGAAGCCGATCGTTGCGAAGAACGATGTTCTCCGTACTCTCGAGAATTTATATGCGCGCTATGGCTCCCGGGTGACCGACCAGGCGCAGAACCTGATCTCGCGTGAAGTTGTCACAGGCATCTCGCCTGATGGCAGCAACAGTTTTAGCAGAATCTTTGAACTAAAAGATATGCCGACAAGCATAAGGCAGCGATTCAGGCTCCCCACATTCGAAGAAACGATCGTCTGGCCCGAAATCGACTTCATGTCGCAGATAACACAAGGCAAATGGCCAACAAACTTCAACTACGAGTATGATTTTACCCATAGTGAGAGCGCGGACACAAAAAACGGCTTTCTGCGCCAGTTGAGCACGGCTGCAGCTAAGAACCAGAAAGCCCTGTCGACCCTTATTTCCGAATGCATGCAGTTTCAACGCCCTATGACGAAAGCTGAATGGGACAATTACGGCCCCACGGTGGACAAGTTGGCCGAAGCGCTCTTGGACAAAGTTACGGCGCCGTGGCAAATTGCATCGACCTATCTGGATGGAAACTCGGAGAGCGACCTGATCTCCGACATGGCAGACAGCGAAGCTTATGGGTTTTTCTCCCATATAACCTCGGATGGAATACCCGACGGCTTCATGTCGATACACGGAACGATCGGTGCGGGCTCTTCCGATTGGGGATGCACCGGAACGGCCGGAGGACTAAACTTCGCTGTTCTGACGCCTTCCTTGAGGGTGCTCGTAGCTGTAGTCGCACCAACTTCTAAAGATGTGGTTGTATATCGCGGGTCTGTCTTCGCCGACAAGACCGTGCCGCTTCGTGCGCAACCGCGGTTCGATGCAAACCCAAGCACAATGGAGTTCGGGAACGCCTGGCTGTCAAAATCGGATGGATCAAGCCTGATCGTTCCGTTGCAGATGGGCTTTACTCATGCGGAGGACCCGTTTTGGGTTGTTCCCGAAATACCGATCTCCAAGGAAGTCGCGGAGATCTTCGCAAAATATCCCGACCGTCTCAGCAAGTTTTATCGATGCGAAGACAGCGACGAGGATTCAGAAGCGAGAGCCTGCAATCTGTTTCTGACCACAAAGTTGGGCGACATGCCCAAAGGTACGGACGTGGCAGAAGATGAAGTTACATCGGATTCTGCAAACCAAGGCACCGCGATCGAGTTCACATATGGGGCTGCCTACCAGATCGACAGCTTGACCGTGGATGGACAGGATGTTTTCGTGCGGGATGCGCCAACGGCCGCCCTCGTCGCTTCCGCTAGTTCCGAGGAAGGCTCCTGCCCGTTTGTTTATTTCGAGTTAGCTGACGGAAGTATAGTGCGCGTTGGCCGCATCTTGATCGGGGCATCATCAATTGATCGCATGATGATCGAGACGGTTCCCGTCCCCCAAGGAGCCAAACGGCTGATCATTAGGGAATTGGAACCTGAAGTCACGTATCTGTCGCAGGTCAAATTCGATACGGGTCCTGAAAGCCTTATGACGAACGTAGCAGCACAATTTGTGGTGTTGCCACCACAAACCAGTTTCTCTTTGCCGATACCCAGGAATGCGTCGGCTGTGAAAATTGAGGGCTACTATAATCTGCTGACCAAGGCTGAGCGTGAAAATTCAGGCAACTAAGATCCGCCAGGAGCTGACCCGACATTGGAGTGAACGGCTGGAGGCCCTGGGGTGCCAAGGAGCGCCGGCGAGTCGGACCACTTTGCAAGCCGGATTTAACGGAACCATCGGCAGGACTGGCGCTATGAGAGTCGCGGCCGGCGCCGCTGGACAGGAATGGACGGTTGGATGCCCAAGAACGGACTTTGACATATCGCCCTTAGCGAACATTTGTCAGCCGGCAATGAGCGGTGCCCATTTTTAAGCGCATCAAGACACCGCCATTGAAAACACTAGGAGGCCGATCGATCCTCCGAACTCTTGATATTTGATGGTGTCCCACCGAGTGGTGTAGCTGGCGGCATTGGTCGCCTTGCTGTCCGGCATGGCCGGGCTGATCAGCGCGCCACTGCGGGCAGGCTGATGAGGGGATCATCGCTCAACTGGCCGACGCTTTCCAGCGTCATGTAGCGGGCACGCTGGACGGCCCACTCGTCGTTCTGTTCGAGCAGCAATGCGCCGACGAGTCGAACGATGGCGTCGTCGTTGGGGAAGATTCCGACCACGTCGGTGCGCCGCTTGATCTCACCGTTGAGCCGCTCGATCGGGTTGGTAACCGGTATAAGATTCTCGGTGCCGATGTCCGGCTGCGGTTTCCAGAATCGTGGCGTATGGTGCGACCATCCGGGACAGAGGCACCGGGAGCA
>NZ_FPBI01000068.1:0-1566 GCF_900116595.1 Mesorhizobium sp. YR577
GGTCGCCACATAGGCACCGGTGGTGTGGTAGGAGGCGACATAGGTTGTGTTTGCGGTGATGGTGACGGGGGTGGCAAAGTTGACCGTCTGCCAGCCGCTCGCCGAGCTGGCGGCCAAGGTGGCGGTGGCGAGCTTGGTGCCTGTGGTGGTCCACAGGTCGACGACGTTCTGGCCGTTATCGTTGGCGCTGCGGTAGAACTTGATGCCAGTGACATCCCCGGCAACGTTCGACTGGAACTTGACGCCGACCTCGAGTTGCTGACCATCGTTGAGGTTTGTCTGCGCCGGCGTGCTGGAAGCGCTGAACAGACTGTAGGTCGCAGGCGCTGCCTGCGTCGTGATGTTGAAGGTCTCGCTGGCGGTGAGGCCGGCAACGTCGGTTGCCGTCACCTTGATGCCGGACGTACCGGCGGCCGTCGGCGTGCCGCTGAAGGTCCGCGTCGTGGCGTTGAAGCTCAGCCAGGCGGGAAGCGCCGAACCATCGGCGGCGGTTGCCGTGTAGCTGAGGCCGTCGCCGCTGTCGACGTCGGTGAAGGTGGCAGCCGCCAGCGCCAGCGAGAAGGCGGTTCCGACGGTGGCGTTCTGGTTGCTGGTCTGGGCCGCGAGCACCGGCGCATCGTTGGCGCCGTGGATGGTGATCGTCAGCGTCGCCGTGGCAGTCGCGCCGGCGGTGTCACGCATGGTGTAACTGAAGACATCGCTCAGCGTATTCGTCGACAGCCGCAGCGCCTGCACGGCGGCATTGCTCTCGTTGAGCGCATAGCTATAGGTGCCCGAGGCATCGAGCACGACACTGCCATATGTGCCATTGAGTGCGGCACCGAGCGTACCCGCTGTTGCGCCGAAGTTGACCGCCGTGACCGTCTTGGTGTCGCCCGCATCCGGATCGGTATCGTTGGTCAACACGTTGCCGCTGGCGATCACGCCGCCTGAACCATTAGCGACACCGCCCTTCTCGGTCGCATCGCCCACGTCCGCAACCGCCGTCGGCGTCGTGTTACCCGGTATCGATATTGTGATGTTGAAGGTCTCGCTGGCGGTGAGGCCGGCAACGTCGGTTGCCGTCACCTTGATGCCGGACGTGCCGGCGGCCGTCGGCGTGCCGCTGAAGGTCCGCGTCGTGGCGTTGAAGCTCAGCCAGGCGGGAAGCGCCGAACCATCGGCGGCGGTTGCCGTGTAGCTGAGGCCGTCGCCGCTGTCGACGTCGGTGAAGGTGGCAGCCGCCAGCGCCAGCGAGAAGGCGGTTCCGACGGTGGCGTTCTGGTTGCTGGTCTGGGCCGCGAGCACCGGCGCATCGTTGGCGCCGTGGATGGTGATCGTCAGCGTCGCCGTGGCAGTCGCGCCGGCGGTGTCACGCATGGTGTAACTGAAGACATCGCTCAGCGTGTTGGTCGAAAGCCGCAACGCCTGCACGGCGGCATTGCTCTCGTTGAGCGCATAGCTATAGGCGCCCGACGCATTGAGCACGACACTGCCATATGTGCCATTGAGTGCGGCACCGAGCGTACCCGCTGTTGCGCCGAAGTTGACCGCGGTGACCGCCTTGGTGTCGCCCGCATCCGGATC
>NZ_FPBI01000059.1:0-5604 GCF_900116595.1 Mesorhizobium sp. YR577
GTCGATTCCGGTGACGGCATCCCGGCCGAAGCGATCAAGGAACTTTACCAGCCATTCTTCACGACCAAATCGCTCGGCCTTGGACTTGGGCTGCCGATCTGCAAATGGATAATCGAAGCACATGGCGGACGTCTGGCGGCGAAGAACAATTCCGGCGGTGGGGCCACATTCTTCATCGAACTACCGATTGCAGAGGAGCAACGACATGATCGCCCAGTCTCCGACAGTGTTTTTGGTTGACGACGACCCCTCGGTTTTGAGGGCGCTCACGCGCCTGCTGGATTCCGAGGGTTTCAAGACCTGTCCGTTTGCGACGCCGCAATCCTTTCTCGATCACTACGACCCAGACCTTCTAGGCTGCATCATTCTCGATGTGGCGATGCCTGATCTGACAGGCCTGGAACTTCAGAGCCGGTTGGGTGCTTCCGGCTCGGGAGCGCAGCCGATCATCTTTATTTCCGGGGAAAGCGACATTCCCACCAGCGTGTCGGCGATGCGGGAAGGCGCCAGCGATTTCCTGACCAAACCTGTCGACGCACCCGTTCTTCTGGCGGCCGTCAGGACAGCGATAGAACGCAGCCGAGGTTCATTGAAGTCCCGCCAGGAGCGGGCATTCCTTGAAGCGCGGTTTGCAAACCTGACGTCCCGGGAGAGAGAAGTCTTTGCCGGAGTCGTGGCTGGGATGATGAACAAGCAGGTCGCCGGCAAACTGGGGATCGTTGAAAAGACAGTGAAGGTTCACCGGGCCAGGGTCATGCAAAAGATGGAGGTTCGCACGCTTGCCGATCTTGTCCATGTCGCGGATCGTATGGGCTTTGCGGAAACACACTGATCCTTCTGGCGAGCTTATCAAGTCCGATGATGTGCGGCCAAGGTCCAACTATCGCCGCTTGAACGAAGTGGCTATGCCATGGATTATGGCCGAGCGATGCATAAGTGTTGCGGTGGTGGATGACGATGAATCGGTCCGCCGAGCCTTGGCCCGTCTTCTAAGGTCCGAATCCATCGAGGTCACCGGCTTTGGCTCCGGAACCGAGTTCCTGGAGGGCTTCAGTTCCATTGAGCTGCACTGCGTTATCCTCGATTTGCACATGCCTAATCTGGATGGGTTCGACGTTCTCCGTCATTTTGCCCGATTGCGGTATCGATGTCCGGTGATCGTCATGACGGGGCATGACAGCACCAAGGCGCGCGCTGAATCTTTTGCTCTGGGTGCCGTGAAATACCTGGCCAAGCCGTTCGACGCCGAACTCCTTGTCACCATGATAAGGCAAATCGCGGCGGATGGCGAAGCGCGTTCCTGAACCCACCGATCGTCATCACTCGCGCTTTAACTAATCTGACGCAGGTATCGCCCAGCCCTTATTGCCCTTTGGTCCAACTGTCGCGAGCACAGTGCGGTGGGCAATAGTATCGAACAACACACATCGCGCGGCGTACAACGAGCTGTAGCAACGTCATCCGTCGGGGAGCTGCTGTATGTTTCGCAATTCCTACTGTGAATGCGCACCCTGCCTAAGATATTCGGGGCTCGCAAAATCAACGCCGCCGGTTGTCATGAAGAACGGTCAGATATGTTTCGGCCGATACTCCCGGGACAGGAGAAATTCTGATGAAGGCTAGAACAGTCGCCACTCGTGCGGCCTTGTTGCCTGCTTTCCTGTGCCTTCAGGTTTCCGGCCTCTACGCCGCCGAGGGCGGTGCCGGGTTTTATCTCCTTGGCAGCAAGGGGCCGATGGCCGCCGCGCTTCCGCCTCCGGGCGTGTATTTCCAGAACGACGTCTACATCTATACCGGCGATCTAGGCGGCAATCGCGGACTGCCGTTGGGCGGCAAGATCGTCGCCGATGTCAAGGCGACGGCGATCATCGAAGTGCCCACGGCGATCTGGGTGACCCCATGGGAGATCGGCAGCGGTTCGCTGGCCTTCTCTCTTTCCCTGCCATTCGGGCAGAAGAATGTGGATGCGGGCCTGGAAATCGCAAATCCCGTTATCGGAAATCCGGTCTCATTCTCCCGCAGCGAAGACCGTTTCAGCTTCGGCGATCCGGTGGCCGCAGCCATGGTCGGCTGGCACTCTGGCAACTGGCATTGGCAGACCGGTGTGATGGTCAACATTCCGATCGGCGACTACAAGGACGGCTCGCTTTCCAACCTGTCCTTTAACCGCTGGGCAGCCGATGTGAACGCGGCGGTGACGTGGCTCGACCCGTCGACCGGTCTCGATCTATCAGTCGCCGCCGGCTTCACCTTCAACGGCGAAAACCCCGCCACCGACTACAAGACAGGCACCGAGTTTCACCTCGAATGGGCGATCTCGCAGAACTTCTCGAAGGAATTTTCGGCCGGACTGGTCGGCTACTACTACGACCAGGTCACCGGAGATAGCGGCGAGGGCGCCACGCTTGGCGACTTCAAAGGCAGGGTTGCCGCCATCGGCGCGACTGCAGCTTACAATTTCGAGGTCGGCAAGCTGCCGATATCTGCCCGCGTCAAATATTTCCATGAGTTTGACGCCAAAAATCGGGCCGAGGGAGATGCGGTGTTCCTGACACTCGCAATTCCATTAGCCGTTTCACAGGCCGGCCACTGACGTCTACCCACAAGGAGAGTCCGATGCGGGAAAAATTGGTTGCACTGCTTGTCGTCTCCACTCTGGCATCGGCGGGTCACGCCATGGCTGCATCGCTGGAAGCGATGCAGGGTGCCTGGACCATGGAAGGCACCGACTGTGCCGAGACCTTCAAGACGGTCGACGGGCATGTCCGATTCCAGGACCGGGGCTCAACGCTCAACACTGGGATCATCGTTTCGGGCAGCAAGATCGCGGGTCCGAACCAAAGCTGCACGGCAACCCGGATACATCAGCAGAAGAACCATATCACCGTTTCGCTGAGCTGCGCCGACGCCGTCATGTTCAGCGACATGTCAGTGTCGTTCAAGATAATCGGCAAAGACCGGTTCGAGCGTTTCGATCCCGTCTTCTCGGATGTTCTGGTGACCTACCACCGCTGCTCGCGGTGACTATCGAGATTTCTTTTGGCGTACCCGGATTGGAGTATTCCAGGTGAAGACTTTTCTACCGTTCAGTCTCCGGTCAGGTTGCTTGGCAGCGCTGGCGCTCGTCACAGTCGCAAGCTTTCCGGCTTATGCGCAGACTGCCGACAGTGACGCCGCCGCAACGCAACGGCAGGCCGAGCCACTGACACTCGACGAACTCAAGATACTGACCGCTCGCATCGCTCTCTATCCCGACGATCTTGTCGCGCTGTGCATCTCTGCATCTCTCTACCCGCTCCAGATCGTCCAGGCCGAGCGCTTCCTCGAGCAGAAGAAGACATCGACCGACTTGAAGCCGAGCGACAAGTGGGACGGTAGCATCTTGTCACTGCTCAACTATCCATCCGTCGTGAAAATGATGAACGACGATCTGGACTGGACCGAGCAGCTGGGTGACGCGACCGCAAACCAGCAGAAGGATGTGCTGGTCGCCATCCAACAACTGCGCGACGAGGCTGTCGCCAAGGGCGTTCTGAAGTCTAGCGAGCAGGTTCAGGTCGTCCATGAGAAGGACAAGGTGATCATCAAGTCGGCTGACCCGAAGACGGTCTACATTCCGACTTATCCGCCCGAGATGCTTTACGTGCCCGGCTATGTCGTTACCGGACCGCCGATCGTCTATGCGCCGTACCCTTCATACTATTACCCCACCGCGCCCTATTGGGCGGGGTTCGTTACCGGTGCGGCGTTTGCCGCGGTGGTTGATTGGGACCGTTGGGGCGCCTGGGGTGGCAATGTCGACATCGACGTCGATATCGGCGACCGCGTCAACTTCGACTTCAACAAAATCGACATCAACAACATCGATGTCGACAAGTTGAAGAACGTCGATTTCCGAAATATTGACCGCTCCAAAATCGATCTTCATAACGCGAATTTCGACAGCGATAAGCTCCGGCAGAACCTGGAAAGCAAGGACGTCAACAGCGTCGCCCGAAAGGCGAGGGATCGCGGCAGCCTTGGCGATCGTGCCGGTGCCGGCCAACTCCAGGCGCGCGCGCATGACCTTCAGGGCAAGGACGTTCGCAAGAACGTGGCCGAGGGTTTGAAGGATCGGCCCGGCGCCAAACTGCCCAAGCCTGGAACCGTGAAGCCAGCCGTTGCCAATGCCAGCGGGCAGCTCAAGGGTCCAAGAGTTACCAACAACCGGCCGACCGCGCAGCAGGTCAACCGGAAAGCCACATCGAAAATGCGACCCGCGGCGAGGATCGACGATCGTCCGCGCAAGCCGTCGGCGCTCGGCAACTATCAACCGGGCCGGATTGCCATGAACCATTCCGACCGCGGCTTCCAAAGCAGGGGTGGCGGCCAACGGGGATTTGTGCCGAGAGGCGGCGGCGGACGGTTGCACCGTCGATAGGAAGGCAGATCTGAGGAACCATCATGATCCGTCATGTCATTACGATCGTTCTTGCCGTGCCGCTGGGCTTCGCTCAGATCCACGCCGTTGGCGCACAGGAGCAGGACGGGAATGCGGCGCAGGACCTGCAGGCCTTCGTCGGTGCTCCGGCGCCAACTTTCGCCAGCGCTGAAGAACTCGCAGAGAATTTGAAGGCAGCCCTGATTTCAGGTGACAAGCCTGTGCTTGCCTCACTGCTCGGACTGTCGCCGGAAGAGGTCCAGAAGTCTGAGGAAGTCGAGACCGCGCTGCCGAGGTTGAAAGAGGCGGCTTCCGAGGCAGTCGTCGTGAAGGCGATCGGTGACGACCGCAGCGTGATCCTGCTTGGCGATGAGGTTTGGCCGTTTCCATTCCCGGCGGTCAAGGTTGACGGCCGCTGGTCGTTCGACACCGTCGACGGTCTTGAAGAGGTTATCAACCGCCGTATCGGCGAAAACGAGTTGACCGCGATCGCCAATATGCGCGGCTTTGTCGATGCCCAGGAAGAGTACCGCCAAATCGACTGGGATGAAGACGGCGTTACCGAATATGCGCAGAATCTGGTCAGTTCGCCCGGGACCTATGACGGGTTATATTGGGCGTCAGGCGACGGCGTGCCCGAAAGCCCGGTCGGAGGCCTGGTCGATGAAGCCGAGATATCGTCGGCCAAAAAAGACGGCTATTTCGGATACCGCTACCGAATACTGACCGGTCAGGGGGCCAATGTCGCCGGCGGCCAATACAGCTACATCATCAACGATCACATGATCGCGGGCTTTGCCCTGATCGCCACGCCCGCCCAGTACGACCGCACCGGCCTCATGAGCTTCATAGTGAACCAGTACGGCACCGTCTACGAAAAAGACCTTGGCAAGGATTCGACCGCGCTCGCAGAGAAGATAACCGCCTTCGACCCGGACGACAGCTGGTCCGTGGTCAGCGATCCCGGCGATTGAGGGCCATGTCATGAACATCCCCGACATTCGCCTCGACCGCGTCAAGGAAGCCGCAACGGCCTGCCCGCCGGGCATGGTGTTCGTTCCCGGTGGAACCTTCCGCATGGGGTCGGACGATCACTACAGGGAAGAGGCTCCCGCACACCGGGTGAAGGTCGACGGCTTCTTCATCGACAAGACGCCGGTGACGAACCGCCAGTTCAAGCAGTT
>NZ_FPBI01000069.1:0-1499 GCF_900116595.1 Mesorhizobium sp. YR577
CGAAAACTCGCCATTCTGGCCAATGCCGTCATCGCAAGGGGAACACCTTGGACACCAGTCCATACGCGATGACGCAAACATGGTTGCTCCCCCGCTTGCGGGGGAGAGGAAAGGTGCCGACCCGCCGAGCCCTGGCTCCCTTCCTCTCCCTCCGGAGGGGGGAAGACGCTACGCGCTCAGCAGTGCAGCCTGCAAAATCACCCGATCAGTCAGCTTCCATCTGGCAGCTGGGACCGACGAACTTCCCCGTGGAAACATCCAGATGGTTGTTCGAATCCATGGGGCTGCAAACCGGATAGCGATCGTTGCCTTGCCGCTGAGTGCTTAACGTCTTGTCGTGGTCCACATCCGTATTGGCGGACTCGGCATTGGCGGTCTGCTGGTCTTGCTGCTGCGACTGCGGGGCTGCCGCCTGTTGATCCGGTTGTTGATCTTGCGCGCTGACACAGCCGGCTATGGCCAGCAAAAGAAAGCCTGTTGCCGAAAGGACCATAACTCGCATGTTTCACCTCACGAAGAAGAGACGATCAGGCTACGTCCAGCCAGACAAGGCTCAAAAGTAATCCGGCAGTTCACAAAATCGGCAATCTTGCCGGAGCGAACCGTTACCCGGCGCTCACCTTCTCATTGAAACTCGAAAAGAACTGCCCTGCCAGCTTCTTCGACGTCGAGGTGATCAATCGGCTGCCAAGCTGTGCGATCTTGCCGCCGACATCTGCCTTGGCCTCATATTTGAGGAGGGTGGAGTTCGCGCCATCCTCGGTCAGCGTCACATCCGCGCCGCCCTTGGCGAAACCGGCAATGCCGCCCTTGCCCTCGCCCTGAATGGTGTAGGAGTGCGGCGGCTTCAGGTTCTTCAGCGTCACCTCGCCGGCGAATGTCGCCTTGATCGGGCCAATCTTCAACACCACCGTGGCGGCCATGTCGGTCGGCGTCTTCATTTCCAGGCTCTGGCAGCCGGGAATGCACTCCTTGAGAACCGCCGGGTCGTTCAGCGCTTCCCACACTTTCTGCACGGGTGCCGCGATCTGTTCCTCGCCTTCGATAATCAGGGCCATGATGTCCTCCGACTGATTGCTTCATGAGGCGTATCGAACCCTGCAGGTCTTGTCCATCGCACCAAAGTGTTGGGCGCCAGCCGAGCTATCGCGGCATGGCCGGCGTTTACGATTGGTGACGAGGGGCGCAATGCGTCATCAACTCTGAGAGATTAGCGGTGACAGCCGTGAAATCTCGTCATCCCGGAAACCGGAGCGGAGCGGAGGTTATCCGGGATCTATTGGCCGCAGCATCGTCGGGCGCGGCCCGGCCCTGATGTCGACGCGTTCTGCACCGCTGAAGCTCTTTTGCATTCCGGCATGGATCCCGGGTCTCCGCTTCGCTCCGCCCGGGATGACGAAGAGAGGGTATCGCCGCTAATCGCAAACGTTGTTTAAGACCAGAGACGCAATTGCCGCGCGCCAGCGCTGACGATTAGCACGCGCCAAACAATGCAGTTC
>NZ_FPBI01000058.1:2500-6501 GCF_900116595.1 Mesorhizobium sp. YR577
CTGGTGTCGAGAGGGTGGACAAAAAATCATTCACATCAAGATTTGCAGCGGACTTCTTGGTCCTCCTGCCTGTTCTGTTTGACATCGTAAAGAGAAGATTTGTTCGGACTCCATTGTCTGAGCATGATCCTGAAGGGTAAGCGTTACAGCTTGCCGGGATGGTTCATGTGTTGAGGATAATGGTTTGTCGCGGTGAGACGCTCAATCTCCCGCACATGATGGGTTGTTTAACCGCGCCCCCGGACCGATCTCGAGAAGCTGGTCTTTTTGTGTCAATGACATCAAGCAACCTGTTAGGGTCGTGTTGTGGCGACAATCTCTTCGAGATTGCGCCGGGGCGCGACAAACCCTTCGGGTTTGCGCGGTGAGCATTGGCAATGAGAACGATCAAGTGTCTTAAGGGCAATTGGTGGATGCCTTGGCATGCACAGGCGATGAAGGACGTGATACGCTGCGATAAGCGTCGGGGAGGTGCGAATACCCTTTGATCCGACGATTTCCGAATGGGGAAACCCACCTAAGGTACTTGTAAAATCAGAGCTGCTGCCGGACTTCGGTTTGGTGGCGGTTGTGGTTTACAAGTATCGTTATTAGGTAACTTATCCTGAATTCAATAGGGATAAAGTGGCGAACGCGGGGAACTGAAACATCTAAGTACCCGTAGGAAAGGACATCAACCGAGACTCCGCAAGTAGTGGCGAGCGAACGCGGACCAGGCCAGTGATTTTTGTGAGACAAGTGGAACCTTCTGGAAAGTAGGGCAAGAATGGGTGACAGCCCCGTACACGTAACGCGAACAAAAATCCTTGAGTAAGGCGGGACACGTGAAATCCTGTCTGAACATGGGGAGACCACTCTCCAAGCCTAAGTACTCGTGCATGACCGATAGCGAACTAGTACCGTGAGGGAAAGGTGAAAAGCACCCCGACAAGGGGAGTGAAAGAGTACCTGAAACCGATTGCCTACAAACAGATGGAGCCCGCAAGGGTGACATCGTACCTTTTGTATAATGGGTCAGCGACTTAGTGTGACGAGCAAGCTTAAGCCGGTAGGTGTAGGCGCAGCGAAAGCGAGTCTGAACAGGGCGTTCAGTTCGTCGCATTAGACCCGAAACCGAGTGATCTAGCCATGAGCAGGATGAAGGTAAGGTAACACTTACTGGAGGTCCGAACCCATAACTGTTGCAATAGTTCGGGATGACTTGTGGCTAGGGGTGAAAGGCCAATCAAACTCGGAAATAGCTGGTTCTCCGCGAAATCTATTTAGGTAGAGCGTCGACCGAATACCTCGGGGGGTAGAGCACTGGATGGGCTAGGGGTCCTCACCGGATTACCAAACCTAACCAAACTCCGAATACCCGAGAGTACTAGTCGGCAGACACACAGTGGGTGCTAACGTCCATTGTGAAGAGGGAAACAACCCTGACCAACAGCTAAGGTCCCCAAGTCATGGCTAAGTGGGAAAGGATGTGAGGATCCCAAAACAACCAGGATGTTGGCTTAGAAGCAGCCATCATTTAAAGAAAGCGTAACAGCTCACTGGTCTAAATAAGGGTCTTTGCGCCGAAAATGTAACGGGGCTAAAGCCATGCACCGAAGCTTTGGGTTTGATCCGCAAGGGTCAAGCGGTAGCGGAGCGTTCTGTAAGCTGATGAAGCCATACCCGTGAGGGGTGGTGGAGGTATCAGAAGTGCGAATGCTGACATGAGTAACGTAAGGGGAGTGAGAGACTCCCCCGCCGAAAGTCCAAGGGTTCCTGCTTAAAGTTAATCTGAGCAGGGTTAGCCGGCCCCTAAGTCGAGGCAGAAATGCGTAGACGATGGGAACCACGTTAATATTCGTGGGCCTGTGGGTAGTGACGGATCACGTGTGTTGTCAGGTCTTATTGGATTGATCTGGCGGCGAAGTGGTTCCAGGAAATAGCTCCCACTTATAGACCGTACCCGAAACCGACACTGGTGGACTGGTAGAGTATACCAAGGCGCTTGAGAGAACTATGCTGAAGGAACTCGGCAAATTGCACGCGTAACTTCGGAAGAAGCGTGACCCCTTTGCACGCAAGTGTATGGGGGTGGCACAGACCAGGGGGTAGCGACTGTTTATCAAAAACACAGGGCTCTGCGAAGTCGCAAGACGACGTATAGGGTCTGACGCCTGCCCGGTGCTGGAAGGTTAAGAGGAGGGGTGCAAGCTCTGAATCGAAGCCCCAGTAAACGGCGGCCGTAACTATAACGGTCCTAAGGTAGCGAAATTCCTTGTCGGGTAAGTTCCGACCTGCACGAATGGCGTAACGACTTCCCCGCTGTCTCCAGCATAGACTCAGTGAAATTGAATTCCCCGTGAAGATGCGGGGTTCCTGCGGTTAGACGGAAAGACCCCGTGCACCTTTACTATAGCTTTACATTGGCATTCGTAGTGGCATGTGTAGGATAGGTGGTAGGCTTTGAAGCCAGGGCGCCAGCCTTGGTGGAGCCACCCTTGAAATACCACCCTTATCTCTATGGATGTCTAACCGCGGCCCGTTATCCGGGTCCGGGACAATGTATGGTGGGTAGTTTGACTGGGGCGGTCGCCTCCTAAAGAGTAACGGAGGCGCGCGATGGTGGGCTCAGAACGGTCGGAAATCGTTCGCTGAGTGCAATGGCATAAGCCTGCCTGACTGCGAGACTGACAAGTCGAGCAGAGACGAAAGTCGGTCATAGTGATCCGGTGGTCCCGCGTGGAAGGGCCATCGCTCAACGGATAAAAGGTACGCCGGGGATAACAGGCTGATGACCCCCAAGAGTCCATATCGACGGGGTTGTTTGGCACCTCGATGTCGACTCATCGCATCCTGGGGCTGGAGCAGGTCCCAAGGGTATGGCTGTTCGCCATTTAAAGCGGTACGTGAGTTGGGTTCAGAACGTCGTGAGACAGTTCGGTCCCTATCTGCCGTGGGTGTAGGAATATTGAAAGGATCTGTCCCTAGTACGAGAGGACCGGGATGGACGTATCTCTGGTGGACCTGTTGTGGCGCCAGCCGCATAGCAGGGTAGCTATATACGGACGGGATAACCGCTGAAGGCATCTAAGCGGGAAACCCACCTTAAAACGAGTATTCCCTGAGAGCCGTGGAAGACGACCACGTTGATAGGCCGGGTATGGAAGTGCAGCAATGCATGAAGTTTACCGGTACTAATAGCTCGATTGGCTTGATCGTTCTCATTTACCAATGCTCATCTGCGATGAGCATCCAGCTCTCCTGTCCTCACGGCCGTATCGCCTGGCTAACGCCAGGCTGGCCTCCGGACGGGGCGTGGCATAAGCCACGGCGTGCAGTCGCACGCTAGCGGGTGCATCGCCTGGTAAGTCGGCAGCGACTTACAGCACAAAAGACAACTGGCTACGGCCTACAGCTTCTCGAAAATACATGCACTTTGCCGACCTGGTGGTTATGGCGGAGCGGCTGCACCCGATCCCATTCCGAACTCGGCCGTGAAACGCTCCAGCGCTGATGGTACTTCGTCTCAAGACGCGGGAGAGTAAGTCGCTGCCAGGTCTGCCAAGTGCATGTAAATCATCTTCTCCTAACGATAATGGCCCGCCAACGGGTACACCGGGCCGCGCAAGCGGCCCTTTCTGTTGGAAGACCATCGTAATAAGGTAAGCATCAGCTTACAAAAGACCGGCCGCAAGCCGAATGGTTGACGCAAGGGTCGAGCAGCGCCCCGTCCGCCCGCAGAAGCCAAAGGCTTCGAGGACGGACAAACCAAAAAGTCCGGGCTGCCCGGCCGGCTTGGCCGAATAGTTGACGCGGGGTGGAGCAGCCCGGTAGCTCGTCAGGCTCATAACCTGAAGGTCGTAGGTTCAAATCCTACCCCCGCAACCAAATCAGAAACAAAACCCGCAGCACCCGCTGCGGGTTTTGTCGTTCTGCCACCCTCCAACAGCTCCACACCCCAATCCACAGCCCCATCCGCCCCCAACGCAACAGCCACACGATGAATGCGCCACCCTGTCGCC
>NZ_FPBI01000056.1:0-9465 GCF_900116595.1 Mesorhizobium sp. YR577
CGCAACGCGTTACGACAAGCTTGCCAGAAACTTCTTATCTGCGGTCGCCTTGGCTACCCTCGTCGCGTTCTGGCTATGATTGAGTCTGAACCCTAAGATGTGCGTTGTTTTCGGCGCAAAGCTCAATCGCGGCATCAAGGTCGCGGTCGGACTGAGTGACGTCAATGATGCTGAGAACTGTCTTGAAGGGCATGGAACACACTCCATCTGGTCGGCGGATTATCCGCAATCCAGACATTCTACCCGGGGGCGACCGGCCTGCCTTGCGCTGAATCAAGCACCGATATGACAAAATCTACGGCGCGGCGATCCATTTGATCCCGATCAAGGCGTCGCTCCGCCAAGCGAGCAAACTGATGTCAACGAAAGGATCGTTGTCATGTCATCGCTCGATACGCTCACGTCCAAATTCCGTCATGTGCGACTTCTTCTGGCGCGCGAAAAGGATCACCCTGCGGGAGACCGCAATGAGGGGTACGATCTGGTCATTCCGCTCGACGCCGACAATCGCATCGACGCGGCGGAATGGAAGGCACATCAGGCAGCTTGCCGGGTCCGCCATTTCAGGCCTGACAATGAAGACTTGATCGGGCGTTTGCGCCGCAAGCCCGGAGGGCAGTGGTATTTCGACTATGTCGAAGGCGACATGGATGACGAAATCGGTTTCCGGATCGGCGAGGAACGTTTCACCCCAGGCGAATACGTCTCCATCCGCAGCGGCGGCAAGATGCACACATTCCAGATAGCGATGGTCGTACCCCTGCAACCAACTCCTAGTCGCCAACCTGAGAAGGCGGCAGGCCAACGCAACGTGAGGATATGAATCATGTCGGCACCAATCGCGCTCACTCATCGCGGTAAACCTCAGGCACGCCCAAATATGCTGTCTTACAAGTCGATGCTGGTGAACTTCGACATAGACGGTTGCGTTTCCACGTTGGCGATGCTTGCTGAAAGACTGGCCAAGGATTTCGACGCCCGCCTCATGGGTCTTTGCGCTGCGGAGGTACCTGTCCCGCTCGATTCAGCCGACGGCATGGCTTTCGACCCCCAAATCTTCCAACGCCAACGCGAGGATATTGAACGCCTTTTCAAGGTGCATGAAGCACAATTTCGCGAACTGGTTGGTACGGGCCCTCATGTCCAATGGCGAGCAGACATTGCCAACCCGACGCGATCTCTGATCGGTTACGCGCACGAAACAGATCTGATAATCACAGCTTCGCCTGAGGGGGCATCTATCGGCAACGCATATCGCTCGACTGATCTCGGCAATCTTATTCTGAATGCAGGGCGACCTGTTCTGATAGCCGCAAGCAGCGCCGAACGTATTCGTACCGACCGTATTCTCGTCGCCTGGAAAGACACGCGCGAGTCCCGCAGGGCAGTCGCAGACGCACTTCCGCTTTTATGTCGCGCAGATGAAGTTGTCATCGCGACGATCGATCCGGACGCTGATGCCTTCACCAAGGGAAGGCTGGCGAATGTCGCATCTTTTCTTGGACGTCACGGTATCAACGCACGCACGGAGATCATCAGGTCCAAGGCCGACGGCGACCGGATTTCCGAATTCGCCCGCTCAATTCAGGCCGATCTTGTCGTATGCGGCGCCTACGGCCACAGCCGGTTCAGGGAGTGGATTTTCGGTGGTGTGACCCGAAGCCTGCTTAACGATGACGGCCTGAACCGCTTCATGTCCAATTGAGTCAGGTCTGCTTCAGGCTTCGGTTGGCCAGTTCGAGTGCGGCCAGGGACATTCCTTGTTCAGAAGGATGCTGCAGCACCGAGAACCCGAATTCGCGGCACATTGTCAGCATCGTTTCGTTCTCACTCAGAACGATGCCTTCAATCCGCTTCAACCCGTCGTGGGCCGCGTAGTCGACCAGATGATTGAGCAATGCCCATCCGAGACCGTGACCTTTAAGATCACTCCGGACCAAAAGGCCGTATTCCGCCACCTGGTGATCCGGATCTGATGACAGGCGAACGATTCCCGCCAACACACCGCTTTCCTTCTCCAGAGCCAGGAACGCCATGTCGCGGTTGTAGTCGAGTTGTGTTAGCCGCAACAGCAACTGGTGGGGAATGGACTTGGCTTTGGAGAAAAAGCGCAGCCGCATATCGTCTGCCGTAACCTTGGCCAGAAATGCAGGATAAAGCGATATATCGGCTGGTCTGATCGGGCGTAGATGAAACGCTGCCTTCGCAAGCACGACATCCTTCGTCCAGCCTGACGGGTATGGACGGATCGCCATTTCGGGGTTTGGACCTGGACGCTCCACGTCCGCTGGATCGATTTGAATGCGCGCGTCAAGCGCCATGACACCTTCGCTGTCGGCGATCAGCGGATTGATATCCATCGCCACGATGCAGGGAAAATCCACAATCATCTGTGACAATCCATTGAGCGCGAGGCAAATCGCCTTGCGATCCGCCGGCTTGCGGTCGCGAAACCCGGCCAGCAGCTGCGCAATGCGGGTCCGGTCGATCAGGTCTCCGGCAAGCACATCATCAAGCGGTGGTAGTGCGATCGCGGTATCGTCCATGACCTCCACCGCAACGCCTCCTGCGCCAAAAAGGATGACCGGCCCAAAAATCGGATCGCGGCTGACGCCGAGGATAAGTTCCTGAGCATGGCTACGAACGATCATCGGCTGAACGACGAACCCTTCCATGTCGGCTTGCGGCGCAATCTTCTTGAGGCGCGTCGTCATTCCGACTGCCGCCTCCCTTGCCCCTGCCGGTGTACCCAGATCGAGAACCACGCCGCCGATATCGGATTTGTGAGTCAGCGTCTTGGAATGCAGCTTGACGACAACTTTCTCGCAGCTTTGCAGCAGTCGTGCCGCCGCCATTTCCACCTCCTCGACAGACCTGGCGATTACCGTCTCGGGCACAGGTATTCCATAAGCGGCAATCGCCGCCTTGGCCTCGGGCTCGGTCAGCATGCCGCGCCCTTCCTTCGCCGCTTGCCGGAAGATGGCAGCGACGGCGTCCCTGTCTGCGGTGACGTCTTCACCACGGGCCGGCGGCACGCGCATCAATGCCTTCTGCGCTCTCGACCAGTCGCTGAGATAAGAAACAGCGACAGCTGCATCCGCAGGTGTTTCGTAGCTGGTCACGCCAGCTTCTTGCAGAACACGCCTACCCTCGCGCGCCGTATGCTCTCCGAGCCAGCAGGTCAGAACCGGCTTGCCGTTGATAGTGCCGTCTTTCGAAAGTGCTGCGACAGCGGCCGCGGCCTCGACCGGCGAGGCAAGCCCGGTCGGACAGTTCAGCACCATGATGACATCGGTTTCAGGATCAGCGGCAACTGCTTCCACGGCAGCACGATAACGCTCCGGCGTGGCGTCTCCGATAATATCGACGGGATTGGCATGAGACCAGTTTGCAAGGAGAAGCTTGTCCAGACCGCGTATCGTGGCTGTCGTAAGGACCGCCAACTCGCCACCGCAGTCCATCAATCTGTCCACCGCCAGAACTCCCGCACCACCGCCATTGGTGACGATGGATGTCCGGGCGCGCTCGAGAGGTGCAAACCGCGCAATCGTTTCCGCGGCGTCGAACAGCTCGGCAAGACCCTGAACCCGAAGAATACCTGCTCGGTGCAGCGCCGCATCGATGACGCGATCCGCCCCCGAGAGCGCGCCCGTATGGGTGGCCGCAGCCTTGGCTGCTTCCGTGTGGCGTCCTGACTTGATCGCGATAACCGGCTTGAGACGCGCTGCTGCCCGCGCGGCGGACATGAACTTGCGCGGATTGGGAATGGATTCCAGATACATCAGGATTGCCCGTGTCTTGGCATCGCCTGCAAGAAGGTCGAGACAATCGCCAACGTCCACGTCGGCCATGTCGCCCAGAGAGACGATCTTCGAGAAACCGACATGATTGTCGACCGCCCAGTCGACCAGGGCCGTCGCGATCGCGCCCGATTGCGAAACCAAGGCGATCCCGCCAGGATTGGCACCCATATGAGCGAAGCTGGCATTCAGTTTCGCGGGCGGAACCATCAAGCCAACTGTATTCGGCCCGATGATGCGTAGCAGGAATGGCTTGGCGGCATCGAGCATCGCCTGCCGCAACCCGTTCTCACTTGTCAGGCCTGCCGTGATGACCACCGCAACCCGCGTTCCCTTTTCGCCCAATTCGCCGATCAGAGCCGGCACGGTCGCCGGCGGCGTGATGATCACAGCGACATCAGGGACGCCGGGAATATCCTTGATTCTACTGTAACAGTCCCGGCCGGAAACCTGTTCGTATTTTGGATTGACCGGCCACACCTGGCCTTCGAATCCGCCATCCAGAATGTTTCTCATGACAACATGTCCGACCGAACCGGCACGCACGGATGCTCCAATCACCGCCATGGATTTCGGATGATTTACATAGTCGAGGTTTCGGATGGTCACCCGCAAGCCTTTGGTCAGATGGTTGTGCAGCCGGCGCCGGCCGCCGCTGCAAATCGCGTTACGCCGCTTTGATAATAACCTTCAGCGCTTTCGTTGTTGGCGCACGTGCAAATGTATCGTAGGCATCCAGGATCTGATCCAGTTCGAAACGGTGCGTGATAAGTTTCTTTGGGTCGATCTTGCCGGCGCGCACCGTTTTCATGAGCATCGGCGTTGTCACAGTGTCGACCAGTCGCGTCGTGATGTCGATGTTGTGCGACCATAATTTTTCGAGATGCAGATCGGCTTTGACACCATGCACGCCGACATTGGCAATCGTCCCTCCAGCGGCCACGATTTCCTGACAAAGTTCAAAGGTTGCGGGAATTCCGACCGCCTCGATCGCCGTATCCACACCGCGATTGTCCGTAAGCGCCATAACTGCCTGAACGGCGGCGTCACCGGAAGCGCTGATGACAGCGTTTGCGCCGAACCGCGTTGCGACCTCCAGGCGGTTTTCATCGAGATCGATCATTATGATGAGGGCCGGTGAATAGAATTGCGCGGTCAACAGCGTGGCCAACCCGATCGGGCCGGAGCCCACGATTGCCACTGTTCCGCCGGGCTGAACCTTGCCGTTGAGGACACCGCATTCGAAGCCGGTAGGCAAGATATCGCTCAGCATGACAAGCGCTTCCTCATCAGCGCCTTCGGGAATGCGGTAAAGACTCGTGTCGGCGTGTGGGATGCGGACATATTCGGCCTGAGTTCCGTCGATCTTGTTGCCCAGAATCCAACCGCCTGTGGTGCAATGCGAGTACATTCCCTTTCGGCAGTATTCGCATTTACCGCAGGATGAGATGCAGGAAATCAGGACATGGTCGCCTGCCTTGAACTGCGTCACACCGGCGCCTGTCTGCTCCACGAGCCCGACTCCCTCATGACCGAGAATGCGACCGGGCGTGCAGGTCGGGACATCCCCTTTCAGGATATGCAAATCGGTTCCGCAGATTGTCGTTTTGGTGATCTTGACGATGACATCGGTAGCATCAAAGATTTCGGGTTTCGGGCGCTCTTCAAGCGATTTCAATCCCGGTCCCTGATAAACGAGGGCTTTCATTCAGACTTTTCCTTCTATCTGCCTTCCGACGAAAACAACGATTAGCAAGGGGAAGCTGGACAGGGGCTGTCCCGCCTCCCAAAATGTCATCGTTGACGTCAGATCAGAGTCAAATGATCGACCACCACGCTTACGCCGGGCGCAGACCATGCTGCCCGCTCTGCTGCAGCCCGCTCGGACCAGGCCTTGACCTTGCCTTCGAGGGTAACCTTGCCGTCCTGTACATTGACCTTGATGGCTCTGGCTTCGACCTCGGCGTTACGCTTCAACGCGTCCTCGATCCGTTTTTTGACGTCGAAAGCCGACGCAGTCGGCTTCACCTCAATGTTGTTAGCAACTCCGTAGACGCCCACCAAACCCACGATCGCCTCGGCTGCGGCAATCTTCTGGTATTGCCATTCGACCTTGCCTGTAAGCGTAATCCAGCCATTCTGGACTTTGACCTGAACGGCGCCATCTGGAACGGTCGTATTCCAGTTGATGACATCGAGAACCCGCTTTGCGATTTCATCGTCGGCTTTTGGATTGCTGCCGAACGGACGTACTTCGATTTCCTGTGCTATGCCCTTTACGCCTTTGACGCGACGGACCACATCTTCCGCGGCAGATCGTTCAGCGTATGTGGAGACATGCCCAGTGAGCGTAACCACGCCATTTTCGACAGCAACGCCGATATTTGCCGCGTTGATGCTCGGCTCGAAATCGAGCTCGTCGATAATGTCTTGCCTCAACGTTCCATCATACATGACCTTCACCTTCCCTGGCGCGACGGACGAAATTGTCCACATTTGGGACCGTTAGCGTCCATCATTGTTTGATGCCGGGCATTGATCAGGGTCAAACGGTGATAGATGCTTCGCCACAACGATGCAGGTGCTGGCGAATGGCTAGAAAGAGCGCGGGAATCCTGATGTACCGTTGGGCAGCCGACGTGCTTCTGGTCATGCTTGTTCATCCCGGCGGTCCCTTTTGGATCCGGCGCGATCTCAGCTCCTGGTCGATACCGAAAGGGGAATACGGGGATGACGAGGAAGCTGAGGCGGCAGCAAGGCGGGAATTTGCAGAAGAAACAGGGCAGCAGCCGAATGGCATTTTGCTGCCGCTCGGCGCGCTGCGCCAGCGTACCGGAAAGCTCATCACTGCCTTTGCCTTAGAGGGCGACCTCGACGTCGAAAAACTGCAAAGCAACATTTTCGAGATGGAATGGCCGCCGCGTAGTGGGCACATTCAAAGTTTTCCCGAAATCGATCGTGCGGCATGGTTCCAGATGGCCGATGCGCATAAAAAGATTGTTGCCGGCCAGCGACCATTTCTAAGCCGATTGGAGCGGCTCCTCGCCGCACGCGCATAGAGCGATGCAGCATCCTCGATTTCAAGATGGAAGAGCGGTCGGCGGTCTATCCCCTACCGGGAGCTCCGCGGCAGCATTCGTTTAAGCACATCGTCCTTGCGAACGAAGTGATGCCAAAGGGCCGCTATTGCATGCAACCCGGCGAGAGCGAGTATGAGATTGGCGCAAAGCTCGTGCAGTTCCTTGATGAACCCCGCAGTCGGACGATCAGGCAAGAAGGGTGACGGGATCGTGAACAGGCCGAAGAAGCTCAATGCATCGCCCCGAAACCATGTGAGAAGGATTCCGAGAACCGGGATGGCCACCAGCAGCGCGTAAAGCAGAAGATGCGCTATCTTGGCCAACCATCGTTCGAGTGGCCTCATTTCCGAAGGCAACTCCGGCGCTCCATACACAAACCGCAAGCCGACGCGCAGAATGACGAGCGCGAAAAGCAGCAGGCCGAAGGATATGTGGAACCACCAGACAAGATCGCGGTTCGGATCACCGCGGGGGAACAAATCTTCCGCGTAGGTCAGCCCATAAAGGCCAATGACCAAGAGAAATACGACCCAGTGAATGGCCTTCTGGGAGCTTCCATAGGTAGGATACATCTGAGCGATCCAGTTTTGAACGTTTCTAAACTAGCTTCGATTTTGTCAAAGCTTTGTTCGATGCAAGGCAGCATGACGATCATACTTCCACCGCTGCAATCGCAGCCTCCTAGATCGGAACAAACATGCGTGCTGCCGCGATCGCCATCACGCCAGCGGTGATCCAACCCAACACGACGACGGGTTTGGTCGCAACAAGGACGCCCGTCACCGAGTTCCTGCTTGCAAGAAGAATGACCACCACTATCAGCGGCACAGCAACGATGCCGTTGATTACGGCGCTCCAGAAAAGAGCTTTCATGGTGATGGGACAGATTTGAACGTTCGGTCGGCCAGTCGAGCAGCAGTTGCCGCACAATTCTCGAACCAACATGGCGTTAAAGCGGACCGCGCGCTTTGATCCTGGTCAAACGGCACGGCGACGCCGACGCCCACCTGCAAAAGCGGCGGTGCTTTCATTGACATTGCCGCGCCGCGCTCGACCAATCGCGGAGCGGCCAAGAGCGCCGTGATCGCCGCAGCACCCAACCAATATTGATGGAACGCAATGATCAGCAGGCCATTGAACAGCAACAACGCTCCGGCAAACCACACCATTAGCCTCGTCACTTTGCCTCACCTAATCGTGACGACGGCGGTTGACCGATTCTTAACCCTCTTTCCAACATCCTTTCCGAGCGCAGTGGAGTCATCTCGGCAATGGCGGGCAGTTCTCTGCCGCGATCATGTCGATTGAAATGGCCGGAATCTATGAACTACGAATCTTGCTACGATTGGACTGGCGCAAAGACACGTCGCAGCAGACATATCCGACTTCTCACAGGGATATCGGTAGCGGCTGCGATGGCTGCGCTCTTGATCGGATCACTGCCGCAATAATTGATGAAACTTTTATTTCGAGAACCGGACAATGACAATCGGCCTAAGCGTGGTCGCCCATCAATCCTGATTGCGGCCATCCCGAGCCTAGTGGCAGTAGTGGTTGCAATCGTTTTGGTTGTAAAATTTTCCCAAGATTGAGAAGCCCGCCATCGCGAGGGCGGAGAAGGCGGGCTCTATGCCGCCGGGGAGTAAGAGGGACGCCGGCGACGTGCCGCCATGGCGTGGCAACCGAAATGGACGGCGCCGAATTAACGCCGCAATCGCCGGGACCGTTCCAATCAAAATTGCTGGACGGCAAAGAATTCCGTGATTATCTGATTTCGCGGCCGACCGGCAGGGGTTACCGCATTGGCCGGCGCAGCTGTCAGCAAGCTACCATTGCGCCGGCCTCTCATTGGAGGATGCGATGCCACAACTTCACGCCCGAGGTGTTGAGCTGGTCGTTGAGCTTCTGGACGCAGCCGAACATTTCGAGAAAATGCCCACCTCCGATATCAATCTGCTAGCTCGGGATATCCCGTCGACTCGTAAAGACGCTGCGGCCCGCGATCATGTCCGATAACGCCCTGCCACAGCAAAAAGCGCCGAAGCTGATCGTTGTCATGGGGTTCGACCGAGACGAGGAAGGCGATGTTCAACCGGCGTTCGATCCTATGGAGCAGTAGACCACGGAAGTGATCAGAACAGCGAAGGGTCTGGCGGGCAATTATGCGGGCGTTATCGCGTGGAGCCTATCATCTAGGTGATCACGGTGAGTATGGTGAATCAAGCGTAGGGGGGAAACTGGGCGATGGGCTTGGATTCGATGTTCGGCGGCGGCCATATCATGATCGTCATGCTCGGGCTGCTCGGCGCGATGCTGCTCATGGGTTCGGTCTTCATAAACAACCAGGTCGCTCACTACACACAGCGCGACGAGCGTCATAAGGAAAAGCAGCTCGAATATTATCGCAATACACTTTCGCAGCTTGGTGTGATCCTCTTTGGTATCGCCGTTTCGCTATTCATATTCTTTTTTCAGCAGAGCTACCTGGAACGTCAAAGGCACGATTCACAAATGCAAGAGCTTTTGGCGAAACTCGGTGTAAGGCTGAGCCGCGCGGCACCGCTGCTTGAATTCGTCGCCGAGAT
>NZ_FPBI01000055.1:0-9510 GCF_900116595.1 Mesorhizobium sp. YR577
AGCGCCAAATGTATGGACGTGGAAAGATCGACCTCCTGCAAGCCAGATTGATCGGTGCGGCATGACCCAAACTTCATCGAGAGTGCGTCAGACCCACTGTTCGGCGCGATTTCACATGTCGATGACGCTGCTCAAGGAAATGAACAACGCGCTGTCTGTCGGGCCGATCCTGATGGGGCCGAAGGCGCCGGCGCATATCCTAGCACCGTCGGTCACCAGCCGCGGTATCGTCAACATGGCGGCCATCGCCGCCACCGAGGATATAGCGCCAGACTTCCACGATATGAAAGAAACACAGGATGCAGCTTCTTAATGCGCGGGCCTGTCGTACCACTTCTCCAACGGCGCGAGTGCCGGAGGGGATTTGAGTGCGGATAACAGCCATAAAGTGCTTCCAGGTTCAGTTGGGGGGAGGCGTTCCTACCCCAACAGCACTGGTACGGGTTGAAGGCGAGGACGGCTACTTCGGCCTTGGAGAAGCGACGCCAATGGCCGGGGGCGACGATGCGCTCGCAGTGCTGTCGCGGCTGATTGCACCCAAGGTGATCGGCACTCAGCTGTTTGAGCATGTCGTGACCATCGAGTCTCTATCGCAGGATCTCATCAAGCTTGGTTACAGCGCCATCCTGTCGGCAGCACTCGCAGCCATTGATATTGCGCTGTGGGATCTCAAAGGCAAGGTGCTGGGACGCCCAATTTATGAACTGCTCGGCGGAGCCTGGCGAACGTCCATGCCACTTTATTCGTCCATCGGCGGCAATGCGAACCGAACTGTCGATGAGGTATTGTGCATCGTTGAGGGCCGCGTCGAGCGGGAGAAACCGGCCGCAGTCAAGCTTCGGCTCAATGCGCCCCGTACCAAGCTAGACGTGGATATAAACGGAGACCTCGCTAAGGCACGTGCCGTTCGCAAGCTTCTCGGTGAAGACTTCCGCCTGGGCTTCGACGCCAACAGCGCCTATTCGACTGGAGGGGCCTTGCGCGTCGGCCACGAGCTGGAACAGCTTGGCTTTGAATGGTTTGAGGAGCCCTTGCCGCCCTACCATGTGGCAGCCATGGGCCAGTTGGCAAACCGGCTGGGCATTCTGGTCTCGGCTGGCGAGCAAACCTATAGTCTGCAAGGCGTCAAGGAACTCATCGAGGCCGGCATCTCCATGGTGCAGCCCGACGTGATCAAGATGGGCGGCATCACTGGAATGATGCAGTGCTCTGCTCTGTGCTCGGCCCATGGCGTGGAACTGGTACCGCACCAGACCCAACCTACCATCGGTCACCTCGCCAATTTGCACGTCGTCTCCACGATCATGCATGCCACCAAGCCGGTGGAACTGGCCGATGGCTGGGAGCGCGGCGACGCCGCCTTCGTCAACCCGTCGCGCTCTGACAACGGACATTTCGCATTGCCTTCCGGCCCCGGACTGGGTGCCGAGGTCGATCTCGCCGCACTCGAGCGGCTCACTATCCGCAATTTCTGAACTTTGGAGGAGGTTCTAATGGTTTCCAGACGAGACTTTATCAAGCAATCCGGCGCCGTCGTGCTGGCAACGGCTACTGTGGGCTCAGTGCTTCCGGCCTTGGCTCAAGGCAGCGATACGATTTCGTTCGGCATTGCGCTGCGCCGCATCGATACGCTGAGCCCGCAATCGACCAGCCTCAATGGGTCCACCAACCGCGTCGTGTTCCAAATCTTCGATACGCTAGTGAAATCGGTGGATGGCGACGCTGCGGTCACCCCCGACCAGATACAGCCTTCGCTGGCTGAATCCTGGGAGACCAGCGAGGACGCCCGGACCTGGACGTTCAAGCTGCGCCAAGGCGTACAGTTTCACAAAAACTATGGCGAGATGACTGCCGACGACGTGGTCTTTACTTTCTCGCGGCACCTCGACCCCGAACTCGTCACAGTTGACAAGAGCAGCTACGAAAACATCGAGTCTGTGACCGCGACGGATCCCCACACCGTTGTTTTCCAGCTCAAGCAGCCCGATCCCTTCTTCACCGGCAGCACCCTTACTGTGCTCTACAGCGCGATTATCAGCCAGAAGGCCTTTGAGGAAAAGGGTGAGACGGGCTTCGATTTCGATCCCATCGGCACTGGGCCCTTCCAGTTCGACGCGGTCGACGAACAGGGCACGACGCTGATCCCCTTCCCCGAATATTTCGATGGAGCGCCGGCCGCCGCAACGCTGCGTATCATCTACATCGCCGATACGACCGCGCGAACCCTGGCCTTCGTCTCAGGCGAGGTGGACATGATCGAGGGCGTTCGCGCGCCGGGCTGGTCCGATGGCATTAGTCAGCGCGCCCCCGCTACGGTATATGACCGCACCACGCCGGGCAGCCTTAACACCCTGCACTTCAATCTCAACCGCGCGCCGCTCGACGACCTACGCATCCGCCAAGCCATCCGTTACGCGATCGACAATGCGGCCGTCGCTGGCGCCTTCGGCACTTCGGCCACGCCAATGGTCGGCTTCCTGCCCATGCAGTTTGTCGGCTCGGTCACCAAAGACGAGCTGCCCGAAGAACTACGCTACGACTACAATTCGGACAAGGCACGCGAGCTGCTGGCCGAAGCTGGCCATCCCGATGGCGTCACCATCTCCTGCTACACAAGCCAGCGCGAGGACTATTCGTCCATCATGCTGATGATCCAGGAGCAGCTGCGCACCGTAGGCATCGTGCTCGACATGAAGATCGTTGAACACGCCACCTATGGCGCCGACAACCGCGAGGACAAGAATACCCTCGCGCTGAGCTCAGCCAGCTACGGCCCGGTGCCCACCCTGCCATTCTCGCGTCAGCTCCGTTCTACTTCGGAGGTTAAATCTGATGGGTCGGGCGGGCAGAATATTAGCCATTATGGGGTTGCTATCCCGGGCATCGACGACCTACTTGACGCCATCGAGGGGGAAGCCGATTTCGTCAAGCGGATCGCCATGGTCAAGGACATGGAGAAGAAGGTTCTGACCGACCTGCCGGTGCTCGGCATTATTACCTTGTCCCAGATCGTGGCCCGAAACCCCGGCGTCGACCTGGGTTTCGAGCTGAAGTCGGGTCCGTCCTACTGGTCGCTCAGTAAGGCACGCCGGGTCTAGCGGCATGCTGAAATATATCGGAACGCGCCTGCTCGACGCAGTGCCCACCGTGCTCTTCGTGATCACGCTGGTGTTTATTTCCCTTCGACTTCTGCCGGGTGATCCGGCAGAAGTCGCGCTAGGCGAATACGCGACAGCCGAGCAGATGAATACCTTTCGCGAACAGCTCGGGCTCAATGCTCCGCTCTGGCAGCAATATTTTATCTTCATCCGCGACGTGCTAACCTTCAACTTGGGCAACTCGCTGGGCAGCGGCCGGTCGGTCGCTAGCATCATGGTGGCCAACCTGCCCTATACGATCGAGCTGACCATTGCGGCGATGATCCTGGGCATGGGCATCGGCATTCCGATGGGGGTCTCGGCCGCTGTCAATCGCAACAAGCTGCCCGATACCGGCAGCCGCGTTTTCGCCCTGCTCGGCTATGCCATTCCCGACTTCTATCTCGGGGCGATGTTGCTCATCGTTTTCTCGCTCAATCTAGGTCTGTTCCCGATCAGCGGCGCCGGTGGCGATTTCTTCGACCGCATGCATCACCTCTTTTTGCCAGCGCTGACCTTGGCAGTGGTTAAATCGTCCTTCATCAGCCGGTTGACCCGGGCCTCCTTGCTCGAAGCGCTTAATAAAGATTTCGTGCGGACGGCTCGGGCCAAGGGAGCAAAGGAGAGCCGAGTGATCTACCTCCATGGATTGCGCAATGCCCTGCTGCCGATCACGACGGGCCTGGGGCTCAGCACCCTGGCAACGCTGTCGGGTTCGGTCGCCATCGAGCTGGTTTTCAACCGGCCTGGCGTGGGCAGTGTGCTGATCAATGCGATCACCGAGCGCGACTATCCCGTCATCCAGGGCGGCGTGGTGGTCTTTGCCACGTTCGTTGTCATCATCAACCTGCTGATCGATCTCGCCTATGTGGCAGTCGATCCCCGCGTGAGGATGTCCTGATGTCTTCCATTAGCGCCAGTGCCAATCCCGCTCATAAGAGGGAAGGGAAGTTCCACTATTTCCGCACCCATCCCGGCATCTTCTTCGCCATTGTCGTCATTGCCGTCTTCGTGCTGCTCGCGCTTCTGGCGCCCTGGCTGGCGCCGCATGATCCGCTGACGCAGAGCTTTCTCAAGATCAACTTGTCCCCCTCGGCAGCCCATTGGCTAGGCACGGACCAGTTCGGGCGCGATATCCTGTCACGCCTGATCTACGGATCGCGCAATTCACTGATCTTCGGCATGATACCGCCGGCTCTGGCGGCGATGATTGGCACGGTGGTCGGCATCTGCGCCGCCTACTTTGGCGGTTGGCTAGACCGGGTTGTGTCTAAGCTTATCGACATGCTGCAGGCCTTCCCCGATCTGCTGCTCGCCATCATGATCTCGTCTGTCCTCGGCGGCGGTTTCTGGAACGTGGTCGGTGTCATTACCGTCGCATTCATTCCCGGGTTCACCCGCGTGGCACGCGCCAGCGCCCTGGCCATCAAGCAAGAACCGTTTATTGAGGCCGGCAGGGCGATCGGGGTGGGCGCGCCCACCATCATCTTTCGCCACATCCTGCTTAATATCTCGGCTCCCATCATCGTGCTGGTGACGCTTTGGGTAGCCTCCGCCATCCGCATTGAGGCGTCGCTGAGCTTTCTGGGCCTTGGCACGCAGGCGCCCAATCCCAGTTGGGGCAACATCATCCGCGACGGGTTGAACAACATCTTCGGTTCGCCCTGGCCCATCATCGGGGCCGGCGCAGCGATTACGCTGGTCGTCCTTGCCTTCAACGTCGTTGGCGAAGCCGTCCGCGACATTCTCGATCCCTCGACTGTGGACTAGGCGCCATGAACACCATCACCACATCGCCGACCCTGTCCGTAAAAGACCTCAGGACATCGTTCCGAACGCGCGCTGGCTGGGTGCCCATCGTCAAGGGCGTCAGCTTCGATATTCCGGCGAGCAAAACGCTTGCTATCGTAGGGGAGTCTGGTTCGGGCAAGAGTGTAACTGCTCTCTCGATCATACGGCTGCTCGACACGACCAAGAGCCGCGTCGAAGGATCGGTCAAGCTCCGAGGGCGTGAATTGCTGACCCTGAACAAGGAGGATATGCGGCAGGTGCGCGGCGCGCAGGTGGGCATGATCTTTCAGGAGGCCATGACTAGCCTCAATCCTCTCAACACCATCGGCCGCCAGATCGCCGAAAGCCTGAAGGTCCATCACCGGCTCGAAGGCGCCGCCGCCGAAGCGGAAGCCATCCGGCTCCTTGAAAAGGTGCAAATGCCGGCGGCGGCCCGGCGAGCAACCGAGTATCCGCACAACTTCTCGGGCGGCATGCGCCAGCGCGCCATGATTGCCATGGCTCTGTCGTGTAAGCCGACTCTGCTGATCGCTGACGAACCGACCACCGCACTTGATGTGACGGTGCAGGCTCAAATCCTGCAGCTGCTCGGAGACCTGCAGCGCGAAGAGGGTATGAGCATTCTTTTTATCACCCACGACATGGGCGTGGTCGCGGAGATCGCCGATCGCGTGCTCGTCCTGTATCAGGGCAACGCTATCGAGGCCGGCGAAACCCAGGATATCTTTGTAAATGCTCAGCAACCCTATACGCGATCGCTGATCGCCGCCGTGCCGCGGTTGGGCACCAGGACCACGTCGGAACCGCAATACTTCCCAGTTTTTGACAGCGCGAAGGGGGAGATGCTGCCCTCGCTGGCAGTTTCTCATCAGGTCGATATTTCTGCCGAGCCAATTCTGAAGGTTCGTAATCTTACCCGACGGTTCGACATAGCCAGCAGTTGGTTTTCCGGTGTCACCTCACGGGTCCATGCGGTGGAGGACGTATCCTTTGACCTGCGTAGGGGCGAGACGCTTTCGCTGGTCGGGGAGTCCGGTTGCGGCAAGTCGACAACTGGGCGGTCCCTGATGAGGCTTATCGAACCACAATCAGGCAGCGTCGAACTCGATGGCCGGAACCTGCTGGATCTGGACGCCCGTGGCATGCGGGAGGCGCGCCGCGACATTCAGATGATCTTCCAGGATCCGTTTGCCAGCCTGGATCCACGCATGACGGCGGGCGAGGCCGTGGCGCAGCCGATGGTTGTGCACGGCCTGGCTACTCGTCGTCAGGCCAGGGCGAAGGCGGCCGACCTACTACAGCGGGTGGGCCTGCCGGCCGATGCGGCCGACAGGTTCCCGCAGCAATTTTCGGGTGGCCAGAGACAACGCATATGCATTGCTCGCGCCCTGTCACTCGAACCTCGAATTATCGTTGCCGACGAGGCCGTGTCGGCGCTGGACGTGTCTATCAAGGGCCAGGTAGTTAATCTGCTGCTCGATCTGCAGCGGGACATGGGCCTGTCCTATATCTTTATTTCGCACGACATGGCTGTGGTCGAGCGCGTCAGCCATCGGGTGGCCGTCATGTATCTCGGTGAAATCGTTGAGATCGGTCCGGCCGGAGACATTTTTGCCAACCCCCAGCATCCCTACACTAGGTCTCTGATAGCCGCCGTTCCCACGCCTGATCCGTCGCTGCGTGGCCATGGAGAGCGACTTCCGGTCGGCGACCTAAAAAACCCGATCCGATCAGCAGATTATGTTGTGCCCAACCGGGAGTATCGAACGATCTCACCCGGCCATGTCGTTCAGGTCTGGGGGAAGTACTGGAGCGAGCCGGTCGCTGCCTAGCTCCGATCGGGCGGGACGTGGCCGCCGATGGCGACAGTCATGTCTCTGGCTACTTCGCTCACCATCGCACCAAGGCGCCCCAGCCTATTGTCTGACAAACGATTGATGCTGCCCGAAATCGAAACAGCACAGTGAGGCTCGGCATTCTGATTGTAGACAACAGCCGCAACACATCGCACACCGATCCGACATTCCTCGTCATCAACGGCAAAGCCCCGGTCGCGAATGCGGTCGAGGTCGGCGCGCAGTACGTCCCAACTCCGGATACTCTTCGGCGTCGCAGCGATCAGGCTACCTGCCTTTGCGAACGGTTCGCCATCCCGCATACTGTCGGCCGCGAGCAGCGCCTTTCCCATGCCCGAGATCGTCAAAGGCACGTACGTGCCGATCCGACCGATCGCGCGGACGACTCCCTTGCCTTTCAGCCTGCCGACGAACTTCATCTGGTCACGCTCGGTCATGCCAAGGCTGACGGTCTCTCCCGTCCAATCGCGGAGACGGCGCAGGAATGGCATCACACCGGGCACGAAGTTGCTGGGTCGAGAGAATGCCGTCCCAACAACGTAAGCTTCGCGGCCCACATGCCACCGGTTCGTGACCTGGCTGCACTGGGCAAAGCCATTCTGCTGCAAGGTAGTCATCAGCCGGTGTGTAGTAGAGAGCGAGAGCCCAACCTGCCGCGCCAGTTCGGTAAGCCTTATACCGTCATGCTGGGCCAGGGCTTCAAGCAAACCCAGGGCACGATTGACGGACTGGACCGTCCCTGCGCCCCCCAAAACGCTTCTACCAGCTTCCGCTTTACCAAGCATGAGAACCGTCCTCCCGACGCTTGCCACGTCTAAACTTTTCACACAATACATTATACATAATGTATCAAACGGCAATCCATAAATTATCCCAAGCCCTGTGAGGCTCCAGAAATGCATGTTACGACCACCCAAGTTGCGATGAGCAGACGATGGAACAGATGAGTTTGTCACTGAGCGGCACTGGATACTCGCGCGTGGGTGATGCCATCCGCGAGCGGATAATCAGTGGCCAGTACCAACCCGGCGTTCGCCTGAAGATCAATGACCTGTGCACCGACTTTGGCATCAGTTCCAACCCTGTCCGGGAAGCGCTTCAGCAGTTGCAAGGCGAGGGTTTGGTGGTGATTCTGCCAAACAAGGGCGCCATGGTACGGTCAATTGACGAAGACCTCATTCGACACATCTACGACATTGGCGCCGGCATCGACGGCATTCTTGCCAGACGCTGTGCTGCCATGGCCACGACAGCTCAGGTAGAAAAACTTCGTCAGATGCAGTTGCAAATGGAGCGCTATGACGACTTGGGTGACGAGGTGCTGCGAGGTCGTTTGAATGGTGAATTTCACTCCGAACTAGGAATGATCTCGGGCAATTTGGAAGCTTGGGAAATCCGAAAAAAACACCACATCCTAATAGGGGTCATACGTCTGAAGTACGGCCATGCGCCGGGTCGTTTCGCGGAAGTGAAAGTCGAGCACTGGGCGATCATCAACGCGATAGCGGACGGCGACCCCGACGCTGCCGAGTTCGCCGCGCGGCACCACTGTTTGCGATCATGCGAAGATGCACTTGCTCAGTTTCGGTCGAAATGAACGGTGGCCTATGGTCACGGCCTTCCATTCCGCCATGGCCTGCAGGCGGTGACTACGGATACCGAGGGCGGAGCGTTGTCAGCGGGGCGGGACGAATAGATTACGGATGGCGGAGAAGATCGAGACGAAACGCTGCAGGCTTCCCGGCGATCGGAAGCCCTGCATTGCCCGCTCCCGTTTTCGCAGCGGCACATGGGAATTCTCAGCGCGGTTGTTGAGACCCTTGTGCGAACGTGCTCGACCTGCGGCATCACCTGGCGGGCTGTCGAATATCAAATCGTTCATCAAATCCTCCAAAGCGAACGAAAATTTGAGTTTTTGGGACAGGTCACGCCCTGTGGCCACCATCTCAATAGCACGGTCGCTACGGGAAACTTCCAACTATTTTGCGGCGAGGCCACCCTAGCGCCCTCATCACTGCCGGTGGTTATCGTTCTTCGTGCTGTAGGAGATAGTCGTTTAGGACATTTATCTCAGCCCAGCCGAACTGAACTCCCGATTGCGTCACGATGCTGGCCGCCTGTTGCTGTCGTGCGCACGGAATTGATACCGCATGCCGAACCGCTTGCGACAGATATGGGAAGAACATCCCATGCTTGAACCTGTCTTCATAGAATGTCGCCGATTCATCCAGAACGACAGTTTTGCCATGTATGATCATGGTCGCCTCCTTCTGACTAGCGTTCCAAAACGCCAAGACGAGCAGGAAGTTCCAAAGGTGTTTAGCGTGGGGAAAGTGGTCATCTCGCCGTGCTCATAACTCGGAGATCGCGCGTCCAAATCGCGCCGGGGAGCGGTCTTTGGGGTCTTGTGGCCCCGCAAAGGCGCGCACGGCTCCCGCTTCATATTCGACAATGCCCGTAGGTCGAATTCTCGGTGGCGTGCGAGGCATTTTCCAATAGGAAAAGGCGCCGCCAACGCACCTGCCTTGCTGAAACTCCGAGCCAAGAATCGCACCAGCGGCCGGTTCAGAGAAAAGCTACCCCGTCGCGAGGCGCTCAGCATTTTCCGCCGTATAGAGATTGGCATAGGTGTCGCGCAGCACGTTCTTCTGGACTTTGCCCATGGTGTTGCGCGGCAGGTCTTCGGTAAAAATGACGCGCTTGGGCTGCTTGTAGCGGGCGAGCCT
>NZ_FPBI01000071.1:0-1300 GCF_900116595.1 Mesorhizobium sp. YR577
GCGGCATAGCGGCCGCGAAATTCCCCTCCCCCTTGTGGGGAGGGGTTAGGGGTGGGGGTTGCTCCAATCCGCTTTGCGGATTGGAGGAGAGTGCCGGCGTCTAGAACAACCCCTCGATCTGTCCCTTGTCGTTGAGGAATATCCTCTCCGACGACGGGGTCTTGGGCAGGCCGGGCATGGTCATGACCTCGCCGCAGATGGCGACGACGAAGCCGGCGCCGGCGGAGAGGCGCACCTCGCGCACCGGTACGGTGTGGCCGGTCGGCGCGCCGCGCAGGTTCGGGTCGGTCGAGAAGGAATACTGCGTCTTGGCCATGCATACCGGCAGCTTGCCGTAGCCGGCCTGCTCCCAGGCATGAAGCTGGTCGCGCACCGACTTGTCGGCAATCGCTTCGGAACCGCGATAGATGCGCTGGACGATGGTGTTGATCTTGTCGAACAGGCCCATCTCTTCCGGGTAAAGCGGGGCGAATTGCGAGACACCGCTTTCGGCAAGCTGAACCACCTTGTTGGCAAGCTCCTCGATGCCGGCCGAGCCATGCGCCCAGTGCTTGCACAGGATCGCCTCCTCGCCCATGCCCGCGACATAGTCCTTCAGCGCCTGGATCTCGGCGTCGGTGTCGGAATAGAAGTGGTTGATGGCAACAACCGCCGGCACGCCGAACTGTTTGACGTTCTCGATGTGGCGGCCAAGGTTGGCGCAGCCCTTCTTCACCGCCTCGATGTTTTCGGTGCCGAGGTCTTCCTTCTTGACCCCGCCATTCATCTTCATGGCGCGCACCGTGGCGACGATGACGGCGGCTGCCGGCTTCAAGCCAGCCTTGCGGCACTTGATGTCGAAGAACTTTTCCGCACCGAGATCGGCGCCGAAGCCTGCTTCCGTGACGACATAGTCGGCAAGTTTCAGCGCCGTGGTGGTGGCGACGACCGAGTTGCAGCCATGGGCGATGTTGGCAAAGGGGCCGCCATGGACGAAGGCCGGGTTGTTCTCCAAGGTCTGCACCAGATTGGGCTGCATGGCATCCTTGAGCAGAACCGTCATGGCGCCGTCGGCCTTGATGTCACGGGCATAGACCGGGGTCTTGTCACGGCGATAGGCAATGATGATGTCGCCAAGGCGCTTTTCCAGATCCTTCAAGTCCTTCGCCAGGCACAGGATCGCCATGACTTCTGAAGCCACCGTGATGTCGAAGCCGGCTTCGCGCGGATAGCCGTTGGCGACGCCGCCGAGCGAGCAGATGATTTCGCGCAAGGCGCGGTCGTTCATGTCCATGACGCGGCGCCAGGCGACGCGGCGGGT
>NZ_FPBI01000053.1:0-9959 GCF_900116595.1 Mesorhizobium sp. YR577
CGCCGCTCTCCCCGATCCCGGTTCCAGAACCCGGTCCCGCAAGAGCGATGAGGGGATTATGCGGGCGGTGTCTTGGGGTGTGGAAAGATTGGGCGTGAAAAAATGTGCGGGGTGAATGGAAACAATGGGTTGGCGGGAAATCGGGTGAGAATCTTTCCTCCACTTCGTGAGCTTCACCTTCGATGGTTCTGCACCGCAGCGGCTTCATCGATGTTCCGGCATGGATCCCCGGGTTCCTCCGCCGAACTACGTTCGGCTCCGGCCCCGAGGATGACGAGCTTGGTATTTGCTGCCTTCGCAAACCGTCACCGCCAAACCGCCAACGTCAAACCGTCAACGCCAAACCGCCAGCGCCAAGCGGCCAACGCCTGAGATTGGCGACAAGCCCCAAATGCAATTCGTCATTCTCGACCTCGTGAGCGAGGAACGAGCGGAGAGTGTCGGGAATCCATGCCGGAACGGAGACGAGCTTCGGCGGTGCAGAACGCGCGTCAACATTAGGACGGGGCCGTGCTTGCCGATGCTCGGAATGGGTCCCGAATAACCTTCGCTTCGCTCCGGTTTCCGGGATGACGAAACTTCGTGGTTGGCGCCGCCCATCGCCAGGGTTGACGTTTGAAGTGTCGTCCCTCCCTTCGTCATCCCGGGCGCAGCATGAGCGGAGCGAATGCGGGGGTCGCTCTTGCGACGGACCCATGCCTGAATGGAAAGGAGCTTCAGCGGGGCAGGGGTGTCACCGTCAGGACCGGGCCGCCAATATCCTGCCAGGTCGGGCCGCAATCGCCGATCAGCCGCCCCGGTGCATGGCCGCTTACTCGGCGGCTTGCACTTCCGGCGCAATGCCGAGCCAATCGCGGCAATCGGTAAGCGCGCGCGAGGTGATGGCGTGGCGTTTGGCGACGATCTTGTCCTTGCCGCGCAGGCGCTTGCCTTCGGATTTCGGCGCTTCGACTGCCGGAAACAGGCCGAAATTGACGTTCATCGGCTGGAACGAGCGCTTTCCCGGCTCGTCGTCGGAGACGATGTGGCCGCCGGTGATGTGGTTGAGCAGAGCGCCGAATGCGGTGGTGACCGGCGGTGGTGACACCTGCTGGCCGAGAAGCTCGGCGGCGGCGAAACGGCCGGCGAGCAGGCCGATGGCGGCGGATTCGACATAGCCTTCGCAGCCGGTGATCTGTCCGGCAAAGCGCAGGCCGGTGCGGCCCTTGAGCTGGAGCGTTTCATCGAGCAGCGTCGGTGAATTGATGTAGGTGTTGCGGTGCAGGCCGCCGAGCCGGGCGAAATCGGCATTTTCCAATCCCGGAATCATCCGGAAGATGCGCACCTGCTCGGCATGCTTCAGCTTGGTCTGGAAGCCGACCATGTTGTAGAGCGTGCCCAGCGCATTGTCCTGCCGCAGCTGCACGACGGCATAGGCCTTGACGTCCGGATTGTGCGCATTGGTGAGGCCCATCGGCTTCATCGGGCCGTGGCGCGCGGTCTCGGGGCCGCGCTCGGCCATCACCTCGATCGGCAGGCAGCCGTCGAAATAGGGCGTACCTTCCCACTGCTTGAACTCGGTCTTGCCGCCGTCGATCAACGCCTGGATGAAGGCCTCGTATTGCTCCTTGTCCATCGGGCAGTTGATGTAGTCCTTGCCGGTGCCGCCGGGGCCGACCTTGTCATAGCGCGACTGGAACCAGCATGTGTTCATGTCGATCGTGTCGAAATGCACGATCGGGGCGATGGCGTCGAAGAAGGCGAGCGCGTCGGCGCCTGTCTTTTCGGCAATCGCCTCGGCCAGCGACGGTGCCGTCAGCGGTCCGGTGGCGATGATCGCCTGCTGCCATTCCTCGGGCGGCAGGCCGGTGACTTCTTCGCGGACGATGGTGATCAGCGGATGGGCTTCGAGCTTCGCCGTTACGGCTGCCGCGAATCCGTCGCGGTCGACGGCCAGCGCCCCGCCGGCCGGCACCTGGTTCAGGTCGGCAGAATTCATGATCAGCGAGCCGGCAAGCCGCATTTCGGCATGCAGCAGCCCGACCGCGTTGGCCTGCGCGTCGTCGGAGCGGAAGGAATTGGAGCAGACGAGCTCGGCAAGACTGTCGGTCTTGTGTGCGTCGGTGCCGCGCACGGGGCGCATTTCGTGGAGCGCGACAGGCACGCCGGCCTGTGCTGCCTGCCAGGCGGCTTCGGAACCGGCGAGACCGCCGCCGATGATATGGAGCTGTTTTGTTGTCATGCTGGGGGAATAGGCCGATGGCCGGGGGAAATCAATCTCTGCCGAAACATGGGTCGCGGCGTACCGTCAAAACAACAACGCCCGCCGCGGGAGGAGGTGCGGCGGGCGTCGTTTTGATCGGCCAGCGATCGGGAGGAGGAGATGCTGACCGTATTCATCGGAACCTGGGAGGAGGTAGGCGCCGACGAAATTCTTTTCGCCATTTATAGGGTGCGAAAGCCCTTCGGAAGACAACGCCCGCCGCGGGAGGAGGTGCGGCGGGCGTCGTTTTGATCGGTCAGCGATCGGGAGGAGGTGAAGGCTGACCGTATTCATCGGAACCTGGGAGGAGGTAGGCGCCGACGAAATTCTTTTCGCCGTTTAGAGGGTGCGAAGGCCCTTTGGGAGACAACACCCGCCGCGGGAGGAGGTGCGGCGGGTGTCGTTTTGGCCAGTCAGCGATCGGGAGGAGGTGAAGGCTGACTGCATCCGTCGGGACCTGGGAGGAGGTAGGTGCCGACGAAATTCCTTAGATTAGATCGAGCGGCGAGCGACCGACTGGATTTCGGCGCGGTTGATGCCGAGGTCCGAGAGCTCACGGTTCGAAAGGCGGCTCAGCTCGGAAACGGTTTCCCGGTAGCGGCGCCAGTTGCGGTAGTTGCGAAGGATGTTCATTTCTTTTTTCTTGCTTTCTTTACGTCTTGGTAGTGCCGAGGCCACAATCGGCCTCGAAATCAGTTAGGCGGCCTTGCGGGCAACGAAAGGAATGTCGCTGCGGCTGATGCCGAGGTCAGTCAGTTCGCGGTTCGAAAGGCGGCTCAGCTCGGAGACGGTGTCCCGGTAGCGGCGCCAGTTGCGGTAGTTGCGGATCAGGTTCATCGTAGTGCTCGTTTCGTCTTTGGTTCGTTTTCTTTATCGCTGTTTACGAAGCCTAAATATGTCCGGCTGTTACATTTTAAAAGTGCTATCGGCGCATGGCAGCAATGCGTTTTGTGCATTGCAACATTAATCGATTTTAGTGGCTGCGGCGCAAATGTGGCCAAATCTTAAAAAAGCCATGACAACAACGGCTTGTTCGGCGGTCTTTTCGTCGCAGGCTTTATCGGGAGAGTTGCATTGGCTGGTTATTCGTCACGGGTGAAGCGGGACATCGGCCGTTGGCTGGAGAGCGACCTGATCGACGCCCAGACGGCCGAGGCGTTATCGCGCGATGTCGAGGCGAACGAAAGCAACCTGTTCAGTTTCGGCTTCATTCTCGCGGTCATGGCAGCCCTGTTGCTGGGTGCGGCGATCCTGCTCCTGGTCGCTTCGAACTGGGAGGCGATACCGCGCCTGGTTCGCGTCGCCTGTCTGTTTGCGATCATCCTGGGCGGTTATATCGGCGGCGCAGCGCTGAAGCTGCGCGGCAGCGACGCCATTGCTGAAGCGCTGTGGCTGATTGCGGCAGCGGCCTTCGGCGGCTCGATCGCGCTGATCGGGCAGATGTATCATCTCAGCGGCGACGAGGCCTCCGCCGTGATGACCTGGTGTCTCGGGACCGCGTTGGCGGCTGCCGCCCTGCGTTCCGGTCCGCTCACCATCGCTGCCGCCGGCATCGCAATCGCATGGATGGTGCTGAGCCAGGTCGAATATTGGGACGGGGGCCGGTTTCCGTTTTTCTACCTGGCCATCGCGGTGGTACTCTGGCTGGTGTCCTATTGGACGCAAAGCCGCACCACGCGTCACCTGATCCTGTTGTCACTCATATTATATGGGGGCATGCTGGCGGTGCATTACGACGACGTTGCCGGCATCGGAACTGCCATGGCGATCGTCTCGGCGGCACTGTTTGCGGCAGCGGTCTATCTGCGTGATCCCGTCGAGAAGATCGCGCAGCTTGGGGGAAGGCTGCCGGTGCACTGCCTGATAGGTTTCCTCACTGGATTGGCGCTGGTACAGGCCGAAATGGTCGACAAGACGCCGGGCCTGGCTATCGGAGCACTCGTGACCTTCGCCGGCATTGCGGCAGCCCTGCTGCTGGCCGGACGCGAAAGCCGCATGCTGCGCTGGGTCGCCTATGCCGGCTTCGGCTTGGAGCTCTGCTACGTCTATGTCGTCATGTTGGGCACGATGCTCGACACGGCCGGCCTGTTCCTGGCGTCCGGCATCGTGCTCGGCATCATCGCGCTCTTCATCATCAGGGTCGAGAAGCGCGTCAAGAGCAAGCTGCTTGAGCAGAAGGGAGCCGCGTAATGCCCAAGAACAGGCTTCTTATATCCGCGCTCGCGCTGGCGCTGGTGCAGATCGGTTTCCTGTCATGGATCATCGCGTCGCGCGCGGCGATCCTGCGCAACGGGCAGGAAGTGTTGCTCAAGGTCGAGCCCGTCGATCCGCGCGACCTGCTGCGCGGCGACTATGTCCGGCTCGGCTACGATATTTCGAACATTCCGGCGAAGTTGGTCGCCAACGCCCCGGCCGGCCAGTCGTGGACAGCGGCGGGGCCGATCTTCGTGCGCGTCAAAAAGGACGCCGACGGTTTCTGGAACGCGACTTCGGCGTCGCTCGGCAAGGCACCGGCTACGCCGCCAGCGGACGGCGAAGTGGAACTGCGTGGCGAGGTTTCGTCCAGCTGGACCATGGACGAGAACGCCACCCTTCGCGTCGATTACGGCATCGAACGGTTTTATCTGCCGGAAGGCGAGGGGCTGGCGATCGAGCGCGACATGCGCGTGCGCAGCTTCGGCATAGTCGCCGCAGTCGACAAAAACGGCACGCCGCAGATCAAGGCGCTGATGGATGGCGAGACGAAGTTGTATGCGGAGCCGCTTTATTGAAGCAAGGCCGCTGGAAAACTGGTGCGGATGATAGGAGTCGAACCTACACGCCTCTCGGCACTGGAACCTAAATCCAGGGCGTCTACCAGTTCCGCCACATCCGCATTGCGCCCGCAATCTCACGTGGCCATCATTCTGTCAATGTCGCGATTGAACGATGAACCGGCTTACGTGCGAAGAGAGTTGAAAAATAAGTCCGTGTGTGACAAAAGGCGTGTCAAATGTGACGGGTTACAAAGGTCCGCTTCGGACGAATGTGGTAAGAAGCAGGAAAAACAAAGACTTACCCACATTCTTGGAATGGACTGACAGCACTTTCCGCCGGCGGCGCGAGCCACCTCGGTTGAATTGCTTCACCCGCCCAAAGAATACCCCCGGCACGAGAATTCCGGCAGGCTGAGCGGCAGGACGCCGTTTGTTCAGCCGCTTTCGTGAAAACAAAGGTTTTATGATGCAGGTTACCGAAACACTCAATTCCGGTCTTAAGCGCGAAATCAAGGTGACCGTGCCGGCCGGCGATATGGAAGCCAAGCTCGTCGAGCGGCTTTCGGACGCCAAGAACAAGGTGCGTATCAACGGCTTCCGTCCCGGAAAAGTGCCGATGCAGCACCTGCGCAAGGTCTACGGCAAGTCGTTCATGGCCGAGGTCGTCAACGAGATCCTGTCGAACTCGACGCGCACCATCATCTCCGATCGTGGCGAAAAGGCTGCCATGCAGCCGGAAGTCACCATGACCGAGGACGAGAAGGAAGCCGAAAAGATCCTCGCCGGCGGCGCGGACTTCGAGTTCCAGCTTTCCTACGAAATCATCCCGGCCATCGAGATCAAGGATTTCTCCAAGATCGCCGTGACCCGCCAGGTCTTCGACGTGCCGGAAGGCGAGATCGACGATCAGGTCAAGCGCATCGCCGAATCTTCCCGCACCTATGAGCCCAAGACCGGCAAGGCTGCAGAAGGCGACCGCGTCACGATCGACTATGTCGGCAAGATCGACGGCACGCCGTTCAACGGCGGCACCGGCAACGATCAGCCGCTGGTGCTCGGCTCCAAGGAATTCATTCCGGGCTTCGAGGATCAGCTGATCGGCGCCAAGGCCGGTGACGAGAAGCTCGTGACCGTGACCTTCCCGGAAAACTACAACGCGCCTGAACTGGCCGGCAAGGAAGCCACCTTCGACGTCACCGTCAAGGAAGTCGGCAAGCCCGGCGATCTCGAGATCAACGATGAGACCGCCAAGAGCCTTGGCCTTGAGTCGCTCGAGCGCCTGCGCGAGATCGTCCGCGGCCAGATCGAAAGCCAGTTCGGCACGATGACGCGCCAGAAGGTCAAGCGTCAGCTTCTCGACCAGCTCGACGAGAGCTACAGCTTCGAAGCGCCGTCCAAGCTCGTCGAAGCAGAGTTCGAAAACATCTGGAACCAGGTCCATCGCGATCTCGACGCCGCCGGCCGTACCTTTGCCGACGAAGAGACGACGGAAGAGGAAGCCCGCGCCGAGTATCTGCGTCTTGCAGAGCGCCGCGTGCGTCTCGGCCTCGTTCTGGCTGAAATCGGCGAGAAGGCCGGCGTGCAGGTGTCGGACGAGGAACTGCAGCGCGCGCTGTTCGAGTTCGTGCGCCGCTATCCGGCCAACCAGCAGCAGGAAGTCTTCGACTTCTATCGCAACAACGCCAACGCGCTGACGACCCTGCGCGCGCCGCTGTTCGAAGAGAAGGTCATCGACCATCTGCTGACCCAGATCTCCGTCACTGACCAGAAGGTCAGCAAGGAAGAGCTGATGGCCGACGACGAGGACGAAGGCGCAGCCAAGCCGGAAAAGAAGGCCAAGAAAGCGTCCGCCAAGAAGGCTGACGACAAGAAGGCCGGCGACGAGGCTGCTGCCGAAGAGCCGAAGAAAAAGGCCGCTCCCAAGAAGAAGGCCAAGGAAGCTGACGCCGAATAAGGCGACGCTTACGGGACGTCATGAAAAAGGCCGCTGGTAAGACAGCGGCCTTTTTTGCTTTTGAGCTGAAATGGAGTGGAGCCAATGAATTCTGAAACGATCGAGATCTATCGTCCTCGAGGTGTTTCAAATTTGGGGCAATGGGACATTGGCGGCCTCAAGCTTAAAGTCTATGGCCTTGTCGCAGATAACAAGAAGATCGACCAAGCCATGGTAACCCTTGCGCAGTCTTTTGTGCGACAGGAAGTGCTGCCGCGCGTGGTGGACGAGGGCGACGACAATGGCATGGGCTTTGTGATCATTCATCCTGGCGAGCTTGGTATTTCCATTTCGGCTCACTGGTGGATACAGGGTTCGGTGCTTTGTCAGCATATCTATCGGAAGCTGTATGCTGCCTCCGAACCGATGGACACAGTCAAAAGGCCAGTTATCGCCTGTGTTTGGGAACTAGCTCTTATAAACGCCGAGCAGGAAGCCTGGCGAAAAGCGATGATGAAGAGCGAGCCAAGTCCGTCAGCCTACATGGACACGCGCGCTGACTTCGCAGCCGCATAGAGACCCAACTTTACAAATTTGATGCGGCTGGAATCCGCGTGATTGCTATGCAATCATTCCGCAGCCGTCAGACGTCCAGGCGCTTGTTCGCGCTCAAACGTCGTTTTACTAAATTGCCGCTGCATTCGCCTTATTGCATTCCAATGGTTCCGGGACGGGAAAGTATGACGTCACGCGCAACTGCCAAAATCCTGCTTTCTATGCTTTTCATCACTGTTTGGGCGCTTGGGGCCACCACCGCGCGAGCGCAGCTGGCGGATGGATGGCGCTTCGGCAACGGCAGCAATGGCCAGTTCACCGCGTCGGTGTTCTCGACCAACACGATGAGCACGGATTCCTCGCGCGTTATCGAGTATCACCCCGTTTTCACGATCGGTTGCCGTGCGGGCGGGAATTCCAACTGGACGCAGTCGATCCAGCTTAGGGAGTCTCTTTCCAGGCGGCAGGCAATCGATCTCGACCTGCGCATCGACGGCAGCGCATTTTCCGAGCAATGGTCGCTCGGCTTCCAGAATCGCAGCTTCTTCATGGACGGCGATGCGGCCGTTGCCCGCCTTCTGGGCGCCAGCCGGTTCCGGGCGGTCTGGCGCATCAGCTTTCTGTCGGGCAACGGCGAGGCCGACTTCAACCTTACGGGTATCAGCGACGCCCTGACGAAAATCGCCGGCTCGTGCGGTGTTCCGCTGCCGTGAGCGAAAGAAATGCTGCAGCCGAAACGTCGCCTGCAGTCGCCCTTTGCGGATCGGCTGACGGGATTTCCGTCAGCCCTGCCTGAGGCTTTCGTCGCGGATGGCGATTATGGACTTCCTGGAACCCATCCATTTTTCGTGAGTGACTTTGCCGTCGCAGAACAGCATCTCCATCTGACGGGTGGAGAGCAGGCAGTGATGATCGATTATGTCCTGGGCCTCCGCGTAATTGGCGATACGCCGGAAGAAACCGAGCGAGTAACGCTGGATTAGCGCGATACGGACGCGCCTCGGCAGATATTGGAAGCCGGGGAAGCGGAAATGCGGTTCGTATGGAAACCAGTAGTTCGGTGTCTGGACATAGTAGTTCGCCCCCAATCGGCGCGTGTTGGCAGCGAACATATTCATGTCCGCCCATGTCCCGACATGCTCGATCACGGAATTGGAATGAACCAGATCGAAGCGCCTGTCTGCGAAAAGGTTCGGGTCGGTCGCGCTTGCGACGACGAAGGAAAACAGGTCACGCTGCCTGATTTCATGGTTCTCGGTGTTGACTAGGGTAAAGTGGATGCTGTTCCGGTTACGCTGGATGAAATCTTCGCCGATCAACCAATATGTTTCAGTGCCTCCGAGATCGAGGATCTCGCAACTCCCTTTCTTATCCATGGTCGCTTGGATAAGAGACTGAATCTGCTCGAATCTACGTTGCCGAAAACTGAACTCAAGGCTCTGTTTGTTTGCGTACGGATCGGCTTTAGTTTGCGTTGTAGTAATGGAATTGGAAATTTCGGCTGCCTGCATGCGCCATGTCCCTCGCTCATATCCCCAGTCTGTATTTAGCGCTTAACGTTTGATTAGTATTAGCAAAGTCTAAACATAGTTAAGCTGGCTATGATCGCTACGAGCGGGGAGAGGTCTAGATCAGCAGCAGGCCCTTCATGCTGGCATGGCCCTTCTTGCCGATGATGATGTGATCATGCACGGCGATGCCGAGTGGTTTGGCCGATTCGATGATCAGCTTGGTCATGTCGATATCGGCCCGCGACGGTGTCGGGTCGCCGGAAGGGTGGTTGTGGATCAACCCAAATGCAACATTAAACTATTGAAAATGCAGTAGAAATATTGTTTCTTCTTTTTCCGGGGTAGGTTTTTGGGGTCGGAGTTTTCCCCGCCCCCAACGTTTATCATCTATGGTCCTGAGCGTTCATGTTGGGAAATTTTGCTTCACGGTTGTGGCACGACTGCCCTCGGCGATTCGTAGTTTGGGTGTGCTACCTTTCACGTCCCGTGTTTTCCGCAAATGTTCTTCGACACCAAACAGCAATGGATGACGTGCCGGGCGATGGTGTTTCGCCACGGATCTGGTCTCGGGTGCGGAACCCTCTCTCGGCGTTCTCTTTTGCCGTGGTGGCTTTGGGATTGACGGCGTGATCTCGACGGTCTCATCAGATGCCTCCGGCAGCGGTGGTAGCTCTGCCGGAAGCCCGACCGCCGGGCCAGTTGCGTCGCTTCCAGGCTGGTTCCCTGGGGCGATCAACTTGATAGATGCCTGTGTCTGCCTCGAGAATTGACCTTCTGTTTCGACGAGCCAAGGAATACGCCAAATCGACAGATTTATAACCGCAACGCAACGAAACGGTCCAACTTGGCAAGCGTCTGCATACCTAGTTCAATCGCCCCAAAGCCCTTTGCTTCCTGGAACTCGGCCGCAGTGCTCAAGATCATGCCCAGGGTTACCTTCGTAAACCCGTCCTGATCCTCGA
>NZ_FPBI01000052.1:0-13847 GCF_900116595.1 Mesorhizobium sp. YR577
AGCGCCAAATGTATGGACGTGGAAAGATCGACCTCCTGCAAGCCAGATTGATCGGTGCGGCATGACCCAAACTTCATCGAGAGTGCGTCAGACCCCCGATTCCGTGGTCATTGATTCCCTCCATCCCGCACCGTTGACGCTGATCCTGATCTGGACGGGGAATGTGCCCTCGGCGATCTTTCCAGTCCAATGTGTTCGGGCGAGGCGGGCCAGGTTCCATAGCGGCTCATTCCTCATCACTTCGGGCGACCTTATCGGAGGAGACATTGTCGTTTGCGGCCTGCAATGCCTCGAAGTGCTCGCGGGCGATCCGTCTGCCGATCAAGCTGGCAAGGGACAGCACAACTCTGTCGATTTTTTCCCAGGGTGCAATGTCTGCATCGCGGCCCGGGTTGGTGTTGTCATTCACCGGAAGAGCATTGTCCGGCCGTTCTTCGGTTTCTTCTGTCATCTCGGTCGCTCCTATGTGGATCGACCCAATAAAGAATGGCCACAAGTCCCTCTTGAGAAGCAAAAACTACGGGCAGTAGCGCAATTAGCGGCAAATACTTGTAATCGGCGGTTTTGATGAAAGAGCGGAGCGCACTAGCCGTTCCGATTAATCATCGGGCGGCGGCTTTTTATGCGGCACTGGAAGATCGCGCGCTATGACACACACGACCGCGCTTACCTCCCTGTCGCTTCCAGTGAAGAAAAAAGCCTGCCGGATGGCTACCCGATCAAACTTCTTGGACCTGCTGCGCGACAGCGCGGCGATCAACTCCATGGTGCGTGAATTGGCACCCTAGTAGGCTAGGGACTCATTCATATCCAAGCGATGATTATTGAAGCGAGAGCGACTACGGAAAGATGGTTTTCCGCAAGGCGATCATAACCGGTTGCGATGCGGCGCACTCGTCAGCCGCAGGACGCCAGTGCGTCGGAAAGTATAACCTATGAGAATAGTATAGGAAAAATTGCGACTTTGACACATATACAAAACTGCCTTTATGTCGGCCTCAATAAAAATGAGGTGAACATGCATAAGAAAATAATGATCCATACACTGGTGGCGACCGCACTCTGTTTCTTCGGCGCCGCACTTCCCCAGACAGCCCAGGCGGAAACGCTAAGGGTCGGCATCAACGCCCCTGACATCACGACGCTCGACCCGGCTCGTGCCACGGCCACTGCCGACGTGTCGCTCGTCTCCTGGATATTCAGCGGCCTCGTCCGTTTCGTTCCCGGCAGCTCCAACGCTGCGAATATCGAGCCCGACATTGCAGAGAAATGGGAGACCTCGCCGGACGGCCTGGAATGGACCTTTCATTTGCGCGAAGGTGTCAAGTTCCACGGCGACTTCGGCACGGTGACCGCAGATGACGTCGTCTACTCGCTCACGCGCGCCAAGGACCCGAAGAAGTCCTCCTTCGCAAGCGACTATGCAGCGGTCAAATCCGTCGAGGCAGTGGATCCGAACACGGTGAAGATCACGCTGAGCGAGCCGGTACCGGCCTTCCTGGGCCTGATCGCCAATTATCACGGCGGCAATATCGTCAGCAAGAAAGCCGCCGAGGCGCTCGGAGACGATTTCAAGAGCCACCCGATCGGAACGGGTCCCTTCCAGTTCGAGAAGGCCGTCACTCAGCAGGCGGTGGAACTGACTGCCTTCAAGGACTATTTCCGCGGGACCCCGAAGCTCGATGGCATCCGCCTCGAATTCATCCCTTCGGATTCCAGCCGCGAGCTCGCCTTCCGCTCCGGCGAACTGGACCTCATCTACGGCAAGCGCGAGCAGCGCTGGGTGGAGCAGGCGAAGCTCTGGGAAAACGCAACGGTCGATATCTTCGCTCCCGGGGAATACCGAACCGTGTTCCTGAATACGACCCATCCGCCCCTCGACAATCTGAAGGTCCGCGAGGCCGTCGCCCAGGCGATCGACGTTGATGGCATCCTCCAATTCGCGGGCGAGACGGTGGCGAAGAAAGGCTGCTCCGTCGTTCCGGTCGGCTACCAGGGCGAGGACTGCAGCTGGACCTACAAATACGATCCGGAAGCCGCCAAGAAGCTTCTCGCGGATGCCGGCTTTGCCGACGGCGTGAAACTGTCGGCGGTCGTTTCGTCCAACTCGACGCAGCAGCCGATCATGGAAGTGATCCAGGCGATGCTCGCCGAAGCCGGTATCGATCTTCAGATGAAGGTCGTCGATCACCCGACCTATCAGGAGCAGGTGCGCCAGGATCTGAGCGACGTCGTCTTCTACGGCGCCGCGCGCTATCCGGTGGCCGACAGCTATCTCAGCCAATTCTACCATTCAGACGCCGCGATCGGTAAGCCGACGGCCGTGACGAACTTCGCCCATTGCAACGCGGCCGATGACGACATCACAGCGGCAAGGCGGGCGAAGACGGATGAGGAACGCACCAAGCTGTGGTCGTCCGCGCAGAAGAAGATCCACGAGCAGGTCTGCGGCGTGCCGCTCTTTAGCCTCATGCTCGTCTGGGTGCGCAACAAGGGCCTGGACTACGGCTACGACCTGAAGGGATCGCTCAATCTCGCGCCCCCAATCACCGAGCTGACGACGCTCAAGCACTAGAGCTTCTCCGCAGTTCCTGACGTAATAAACGCTACGCACCTTTCTGGCACGGCTCTAAGGAATTCCTCCCCAGCCTGCCCCATCATTCCTGATGAAGGCCAGGCGGGGTTCTTTCGTTTCGGTTACGCGGGAACGATCTTCGGGCCGAGCGCCGCCATGTGCACCTCCTCGACAAATTTTGCGACGAGGTTGTTGTTGCGCGCGCGCACCGGGCGAATGATATGATATTCGAAGGTGATTGCCGGCTGAAACGGCCGTGCGACCAAACGGTCGGCGGCAAATTCCATGGCGAGCGGATCGGCAACCGTGACGCCGAAACCGGCCGCCACGAACTCGGCGACGTTCGGCGACGTCGTTGTCTCGATGACCACGTTCGGCCTTAGACCTTCCGCATCGAATGCGGCTTCGACCGTCCTGCGCATCATTCCCGTCGGGGCGAAGGCGACGAACGGTTCGCCGACAAGATCCTTGGGACCGATTTCCTGCTTCGAAGCCAAGCGATGGCCGTGCGGCATGATGGCGACCGCGGGTGGGCTTCGCAGAACATCGGTTAGGAGGGACCCATATTCCTCTCCGCTGACCACGATCGCCACATCGAGCCTGCGCAGAAGGACGGCCTCCGTCAGAAACTGCGAGCTTCGCGCCTCGACCGAGATGAAGACATCCGGGTGGCGCGCACGGAAGCCTGCAAGCGCCCGGCTGAGGAAGGGCCCCGAGAGCGCCGGCAGTGCACCGATGACCAGCCGTCCGTGCTCCTCCCGCCGAATGGCGTCGACGGCGCGGGCAAGCTGGTTGACGCCGCCGAAAACCCGCTCCACCTCCTCATAGAGCCGCATACCGCGTCCGGTCGGAACAAGGCGGCCGCTTTCTCGCTCGAAGAGTTGCAGCCCCGTATCCGCCTCCAACTCCTGGATGAGCTTGCTGGCGGCCGGTTGAGAGATGTGAAGAACCTCTGCGGCGCGGCTGACCGTACCGGTTTCGACAACCGCCATGAGGGCTTCGAGCTGCCTGAGACTGGGGTTGGACATTCTATAACCTTTCCGAATACCGCAGCCAAATAATCGACTTTGACTTTCTACCCCTGCTTTACGAAAGTGGCAATAACCGATGGAGAGTGAGTTGGATGCGGACGTAATTGTTATTGGGGCCGGTATCGTTGGCGCGGCCATGGCCTATGGGCTCCTGAAAAAGGGCTGTCGTGTCACCGTGTTGGACGGAAGCGACCGGGACCTCAGGGCCGCGCGTGCCAATTTCGGTTTAGTCTGGGTACAGGGCAAAGGTGCCGATACACCGGCTTATACGGTTCTGACGCAGCAGAGCTCGGACCTTTGGGCGGACTTCCAGCAGGAGCTTGGCGATCTTGCCAACGAACGTTTGGACTACGCGCGCACCGGCGGTCTCACCTTCTGTCTCAGCCAGACCGAATACAACAACCGGGCGGCTCTCGTCGCCCGGACGCATAATCAACTTGTCGCCGCCCATACGGAGATGATCGGCCGTGACGACCTCGAATGCCTTATGCCCGCCGTCACGTTCGGGCCCGACGTCATCGGCGCGAGCTACTGTCGCATGGACGGTGTAACGAATCCGTTGAAGCTGCTTGCCGCTCTGCATCGGGCGATCTTCACGCTCGGCGGCCGCATCGTCTATCGCAATCCCGTGAGGAAGATCACGCCCCGATCGAGCGGCTTCGAGGTCGAGGCCGCTCAGGGCAGGCTGAAGGCGGATCAGGTCATCGTCGCAGCCGGGCTTAATACGCCGGCCCTGACCGATCAGCTCGGCCTTACCATACCGCTCCGCTCGGAACGCGGCCAGCTTCTCGTCACTGAGCGGCTGGAACCGCTCCTTCCGCTTCCGGCAAGCGGGCTCCGTCAGACCGCCGAGGGAACCGTCATGATCGGTGTGACCCACGAGAAGGTGGCGGATACCAATGTCACCGTCGAGGCGGCAGCCAAGCTTGCATCCCGGGCGACCCGCATCGTTCCGGCACTCGCCTCCGTCCGCCTCGTCAGGCAATGGGGCGGCCTGCGCGTCATACCCCCGGACCGGGCGCCGATCTACGCGGAGTCCGCAGATTATCCCGGACTGTTCGCAGCCGCCTGCCATTCCGGCGTAACGCTCGCCGCCGCCCATGCCGCGATCGTGGCACCGGCCATGATCGAAGGCCGGCTCACCCAGGAGCTTTCCCCATTTTCAAATGGAAGATTCGATGTTCAGAAGTGTGCTTGAGACGCCGTCGACGGCGTCCGATATGCTGATCGTGGTCAATGGCGTCGAGACCCCCGCGTGGCAGGGTGAGACGGTTGCGAGCGTCCTGCTTCGCGTTCCGGATGCCGGTCGCATTTCGCCCGTGAGCGGCAAGGAGCGCCTCCCCTATTGCCAGATGGGTGTATGCTTCGATTGCCTGGCGATCGTCGACGGCATGGCGTCTACGCAGGGCTGTCTGGTTCCAGTGACGCCGGGCATGCGGATCGAGAGTCAGCGCGGTCCGCGGGAGATGGCATGATGCAGTATGATGTCGTCATTATCGGTGCAGGCCCGGCCGGCATGTCCGCCGCCGTCGAGCTGGACCGGCTCGGGCTCTCGGTCGCCTTGGCGGACGAGCAGCCCTCGCCCGGCGGACAGATCTGGCGCGGCACGGAGCGCAACACGTCCGGTCAGGTTTTCGAGGCTCTTGGGGCCGACTACAAGAAGGGCCAGGCGCTCGCCCGAGCGTTCCGGACCTCCGGCGTCGCTTATTTCCCCTCGACGCAGATATGGCAGATCGAGGAGGGATGGACCCTCTTTGCGACATCGGCACAGGAGGCGCGCCGCATATCCGCCCGCGCCGTTCTTCTGGCGACGGGAGCGCAGGAGCGTCCTGTGCCGTTCCCGGGTTGGACGCTGCCGGGCGTGATGACCGTCGGCGCGGCGCAGATCCTGCTCAAATCGGGGGGCATGCTGCCCCAGGGCGATGTCTGGATCGCCGGCGCGGGGCCTCTTCCCCTGCTCTACGCGACGCAAATCCTGCAGCTAAAAGGGCGCATCGCCGGGTTCATCGACACGTCGACGGGCTTAAACCTCGCTGCGCTCGCGAAACTCCCTGGCGCATGGCGCGACATCGCCGGCCTTGCCAAAGGTATCCGTTGGCTTCGCGCGCTCCGGCGCTGCGTCAGGATGGTGCGCAATTCCGAGGATCTTCGCGCGGGCGGTGACGACAGGCTCAAATATCTCGAATGGCGCGCCCAGGGAAAAAGCGAGCGAGTAAAGGCCGACGTTCTCCTCGTCCATGAGGGTGTGATCCCGCGCATTCACGAGACGCTTGCGCTTGACTGCTCCCACGAGTGGAACGGGGAACAGGGCTATCTCGCACCGAGCCTCGACCGATGGGGGGAAACGAGCCGTCCCGGCCTTTTCGTCGCAGGCGATGCCGGCGGCATCGGCGGTTGGGTCTCTGCGACCGTATCGGGCAAGATCGCCGCCCTGGGCATTGCCCGACGGCTCGGCATTTCACGCGATATAGACGCGCTGCGCAAGGAAACGGGTCTCGATGCGCAACAGGTGCGGGCGCTCGCCCTCCGCCCGTTTCTCGACAGGCTCTATCCACCGCCGAGAAACGGGATTGCGGACCAGACGATCGTCTGTCGCTGCGAGGAAGTGACGGCTGGAACCATTCGTGCGGTCGCGCGATCGAGCGCTCCGGATGCCAATGCCGTCAAGGCGGCAACCCGTTGCGGCATGGGTCCGTGCCAGGGTCGCCAATGCGGTTATTCGGTGCAGGCACTTATTGCCGACACGCATGGACTGCCGCAAAAAGACGTGACCTTCTTCAACATTCGTCCTCCTCTGAAGCCCGTCACCCTGGGCGAGCTGGCCTCCCTGCACAATCTGGAAACTGCCGCGGCGCCAAGCGGCGTCAAAGCAGAAAGGATGACCCCATGATCGGCTATGTAATCAGACGACTTCTTCTGGCGATCCCGACATTGCTCGCGATGCTGACGATGGTCTTCGTCCTCGTCCGCCTCGTTCCGGGCGATGCCGCAGTCGCCATGCTCGGCGACCGCGCGGACGGAGCAACCCTGCAGGCGCTGAGAGTGGAACTGGGGCTCGATCAGCCGATCGCGGTGCAATATCTCCACTTCGTCTCCGACGTCGCGACCGGCAACTTCGGGCGCTCCATGATGAGCGGGCGAACCGTGCTGGAGGAAGTGGCGCTCGTGCTGCCCTACACGCTCGAGCTCGCCGCCGCGGCCATGGTTATCGGCACGCTCTTCGGCATTCCGCTCGGCGTGATCGCCGCCTGCCGGCGCAATCAGTGGCCGGACTATGCGAGTCGCCTCCTGTCCCTCGTCGGCCTTTCCTTTCCCGGCTTCGTCTCGGCAATCCTCTTGCTGCTCGCCTTCGCCGTCTGGCTGCAATGGCTGCCTGTCATGAGCCGCGCCTCGGACGATCCAGTCAGCCACCTGCGCAATCTCGTTCTGCCCGCACTCAATCTCGGCCTCATCATGACCGCCTATATTGCGCGCGTGACCCGTTCCTCCATGTTGGATGTGCTCGGTGAAGACTATATCCGAACCGCCCGTGCCAAGGGCGTGAAGCCGAGAACCCTCATTCTCAGGCACGCGCTCGGCAACGCGCTCATCCCGATCGTGACGGTCGTCGGGCTCTATTTCGGCACGCTTATCGGCAACTCCGTCCTGACCGAGATCGTCTTCACCCGTCCGGGCCTCGGCAAGCTGATCCTCGGCGCTCTGCAATCCCGCGACTACACAATGCTGCAAGGCCTGATGGTCGTCTTCGCCACCTTCGTCATCCTGGTGAACACCGCGACCGACCTCATCTACGCCCTTGTCGATCCCAGAGTGAGTTACGCCTAATGACCGACGTTGTCCTCTCTCAGAGCCCGCGCGTACGGCAGGGAAGGCCCATCCTTTCGGCGCTCGCCCGAAACCGGTTCGCCTGGGTCGGGATCGGCCTCCTCGCGCTCATCCTGTTTCTGGCCATCGCCGCGCCAGCACTGGCGCCCTACGATCCCCTGAAGCAGAACATCCTGCAACGCCTGAGCCCGCCCTCGGCGGAGTTCTGGCTCGGCACGGACAGCTACGGCCGAGACGTTCTCTCGCGCCTGCTCTACGGGGCGCGGATCTCGCTTTCGATCGGCTTTCTTTCCGTCCTGATCGCCATGGTTGTGGGCTCCACACTCGGCATCCTCGCCGGCTATATCGGCGGCGTCTTCGACCAGATCGTCATGGGGATCGTCGACGTCATGCTGTCCTTCCCCACGCTGCTTCTCGGCCTGATGGTCGCGGCCATGCTGGGGGCGAGCTTCGAGAACCTCATCATTGCAATCGCGATTACCGAGATCGCGCCCTTCGCCCGCGTCGCCCGCGCGCCGACAATCGCCATGAAGCGGCGGGATTTCGTCGAAGCGGGACGTTCGCTCGGCTTCACGCCGCTTCGGATCATGCGGGTCCATATCCTTCCGAACATCCTCTCCGACATTGTCGTCGTCGCATCGCTCTGGATGGCCTCGGCCATCCGAACGGAAGCCTCGCTCGCCTTCATCGGGCTCGGCGTTCTTCCGCCGACGGCGACCTGGGGCGGCATGATCCGCGAAGGTTTCGAAAACATCTTGACCGCCTGGTGGCTCGTCGTCTTCCCGTCGCTCGCCATCCTGCTCACCGTTCTCGCGCTCAATATTCTTGGCGATGCGCTGCGCGACGCGATCGATCCGAAGACGAGGAGCCAATCATGACATCATCACGGGCCGCAAGACCATCCCGCCAGAACCATGCCTTCGCAATGCTGGGAGGAAAATTCCATGCTGCAATCCATTATCGATATTGATGCGGTCGATTGTTCGATGACGCCCGTTCTATCCGTCCGCAATCTCACGACCGCCTTCAAGGCGAATGGCAACTGGAAAACGGTCGTCCGGAACATGTCCTTTGACGTGGCACCGCGCGAAACCGTGGCGATCGTGGGCGAGTCCGGCTCCGGGAAGTCGGTCACCTCGCTTTCCATCATGCGGCTTCTCGCCGAGAGATCCAGCCGCATCGAAGGAGAAGTCAATCTTTCCGGCAGAAACCTGCTTTCGCTTTCGGAAGAGGAGATGCGGCAGGTGCGCGGCAACGAGATCTCTATGATCTTCCAGGAGCCGATGACGTCGCTCAATCCGATCTTCCCGATCGGCGAACAGATTGCCGAGGTTCTGACCGTCCATGGCGCCCTTTCCCGGGAAGAGGCGAAGGCGGAAGTCCTCCGGCTTCTCGACAAGGTACGCATTCCGAATGCCAAGGGCCGCTTCGACGAATATCCCCACCAGTTCTCGGGCGGCATGCGCCAGCGCGTCATGATCGCTATGGCGCTTGCCTCACGCCCCAAGCTCCTGATCGCTGACGAGCCGACGACCGCGCTCGACGTGACGATCCAGGGACAGATCCTGGATCTCATAAAGACGCTGCAGGAGGAGGAGGACATGTCTGTCCTCTTCATCACCCACGACATGGGCGTGGTCGCGGAAGTCGCCGACCGGACGATCGTCATGTTCCGGGGTGATGCCGTCGAAACCGGCGACACCGACGACATCTTTCATCGGGGAAAGCACCCCTATACGCGCGCGCTCATCTTGGCCGTGCCCAAGCTCGGCTCAATGGCGGAAAGCAGGCTGCCTCTCCGCTTCCCGATTGTCGATGTGAAGACCGGCGAAACACAGCCGCTCATCGATGTGGCAGACACGGTTGCCAGAACCAAGAAGCCGATCCTCGAGGTGAAGGATTTGACGACTCGCTTCGACATTCGTTCCGGCCTGTTCGGTCGCAAGAGCGGCGCCGTCCATGCGGTTGAGAACGTGTCCTTCGATCTCTTCGAGGGCGAGACGCTTTCGCTTGTCGGTGAATCGGGTTGCGGCAAATCGACGACCGGGCGCTCGATCACCCGCCTCGTGACCCCGACCAGCGGCAAGGTGACCGTCGACGGCTACGACGTCATGAAGATCGACCAGAGGACGCTGCGCAAGATGCGCCGCTCGATCCAGATGGTCTTCCAGGACCCCTATGCCTCCCTCAATCCGCGCATGAGCATCGGCTCGGCCGTGCTGGAACCCTTCATTCTGCATAGTCTCGGAACCAAGGCCCAGGCGCGTGACAAGGCGGTCGCCCTGCTTGAGACGGTCGGACTTTCGGCCGACATGATGGAGCGCTTTCCCCATGAGTTCTCTGGCGGCCAGCGTCAGCGCATCGCGATCGCGCGCGCGCTCATGCTGGATCCCAAGGTCATCGTTGCCGACGAAGCGGTCTCCGCGCTCGACGTCTCGATCAAGGCGCAGGTCTGCAACCTGCTCCTCGACCTCCAACAGAGCCTGAACTTCGCCTTCCTCTTCATCTCCCACGACATGGCTGTGGTGGAACGGGTGAGCCATCGCGTCGCCGTCATGTATCTTGGCGAGATCGTCGAGATCGGCCCGCGCATCGCCGTCTTCGAAAATCCGCAACACCCCTATACGAAAAAGCTGATGGCCGCGGTTCCGGTCCCCGATCCGTTGCGGCGCGGCATGAAACGCAACATATCCGACGACGAGATCAAAAGCCCGGTGCGCCCGGTTGGCTACGTACCGCCGAAGCGATCCTATCGGGAAATTTCACCAGGACACTTCATACAGGAAGCCTAGCGGCCAAGCCTCCCATTTTTTAGATAAGACAGGACAATAGCCATGCATATCGGCATTGCCGGCGCAGGCTCGCTATCGGCTCCATTCCCGCTCGAAATCCAAGGTTGCAGGAGTGCGAAGGCAACACTGGAATTGGGCATTGGCGGTAGATCGTCATGCACGGGCTTGTAGCAAGGCGAGCGCTAAGGAGAGACGCCATATCGCCTCAGATAGAGCAGCAAGTCCGGTGTAAGAACAAGGTTCCGAAGCTGCTGCTTGGCGAACCAGCCAAGGTCCGCGGCATCGTCGCCAGCGATCGCCTCGCCGCCGATCCTCTCGGCAAGGAAATCATGAATTTCATAGATGCCGCCGTCGCCGTCCAGCACATTAAGTTGCCCCAACTCCTGCACAGCGCGGACAACCGATCCTGTCTCTTCAGCGACTTCACGTACGAAGGCTTGTTCCAGGGTCTCCCCGGGTTCCATGCGGCGGCCGGGGAATGTCCAGCGCCCCCTTGTCAGGCGGATGAGCTCACAGGACTAGCAGGAAGCTCGTGTCTTCATCAAAGACCACGGCGCTCACCGCCAAGGTGGCATTTTTGTGGGTCATCGTCGTTTCCTCTTCGAGATCGATGACCATTCGAGCGTTGCTATACACCTAGACTGGAGCGCCGCTCGGTGACAGCGGCAAATATCGCGGTCAACAATGAAAGCAGCGCGCCGCACCGAGCATCACGATTAAAAGCGTCTCGACCGCGTCCGCCCCGTCCAGAAACAGACCTGCGGCCGACACGATCACCGCGCCGGCGGCAATCGACATGGCGGCGGCGAGTCCCCGGCGGCAGTGCCGGCAAGACCCTCGCGCACCGACATCGCGCCTATGTTTGCGGCAGGCATGGTCAAGCCGTTGCCGATACCGATCAACATGCAGGGGCCAAAGAATGCGAGCGCGTGCGTAACGCCCATTATCGCCAGAATGAGGCCAACCGACAAGCCGGCGCAAGTCAGGAGGCGAGCCGATATCAAGAGCGCGCCACGTGGTATCTTGGACCCGATGCGGCCAGTCAGGTAGCTTCCGCAGATGAAGCCTGCGGGAACCATGCCCATATAGAGACCGAGCATTGCGCTTGGTCCGCCAATGGCGATAGGCGCGCCAGCCAGGAATATGTACAGCGTTCCGATCGAGAACCCCATGCAAAGGACGTAGGCCCAAAAGCGGATCGAGCCTAAAAGTTGTCCGTACGCGCTGAGATATGTCCCGGTCGGTCTGGACGACAGCGACGCAGTTTCTTTCAGCTCCCGCATCGAAAGAAACAGGACGACTAAGCCAAGGAGCGCGAGAACGACGAAGATCATTCGCCAGCCAAACAGCTCATCCACGGCTCCGCCAAAGGTCGGGCCGAGCATCGGCGCGATTGCCCACGCCATCGCTGCATATCCCATTCTGCTTGCGCCTTCATGGTCGGCGGATGTTTCCTTGATCGCCACGAGCGCAACCGAAAAGCAGGCGGCGATTCCGGCTTGCGCTGCGCGGAAGACAAGATCACTGATAGTCGACAAGAACTCATTATCTGATCTGAACAGTCCGTGAAATAGGCAAAAATTTGGTATAGGGATATGAGTTCTTTAAAATAGCTTCTTAGGCGTCATATCCACGGCGGAACGCGAAGATAATTCGCCGTCATTGGTCATGATATAAGGCCCCGCTGGCATTGTCACACTTTTCAATCAAAAGTAGATTATATTCCGCCCCCCACGTCATAAATACGGCAGCGGAGTAAGCCACAATGGTTGGTTTTATGTTCCAGCAATAACTGCGTGGGTGGCGTAAACTCATATGCCACGGCGCAAGATCAACCCTCGGTCAATTCCACTGTCGGATTTGCATCGGCGTAATGTGCCGGCATTTCGTCATTACGGCGGCGAGATGACTTTGGCCCGAAAAGCCGCTCAGAACCAACGACCGCTTACAGCGCACTGCTCCCATCCCACACGTTGACCTTGAGCTTCCGCTAACCACCTGTTGCGACATGAAACCACGTTCTTCACAATCCCAAACCCCTCCTCCTCCCGAAGCCCCATTCGATGCCGCCGGTTTCGCGCACGACGCCGGTGATGTGCTGGCCAATGCGCTTTTCGAGAACCGGTTGCCAGGGCACGAGCTGGAAGCCGAGACCATCGTCGATCATGGCGAAGCGGCCGGAGGCGAGGTTGACGGAGCCTGCAAGCTTGCCACCGACATATTCGCCGACACCACTGCGGGTGAAGGCGAGGCCGCGCTCGGTGCGCTCCAGTCGCTCCAACAGGTCCTTTGGCGCGCGGATGCGGCCATCGTCGAGACGTATGGCATGGCCCTGATCGACAAGGCTCTGCCTGCGGCGGTCCAATGCCTCGCTCACCTCCCGGCCAAACCCCGTCTCGGAAAGCGGCGTCCTATCGCGTGAGGCAAGCTCCCGGTCGAGCCATGTCGCTCCGTCGCTGCCGACCTGGCGGTTCAGGTCGAACGTGGAGAGCGTGCGCACGTCAAAATCCTTGTCCCGGCCTCCAGTGTCGTAGGCCATGCCACGTTCCGGCAGGTCGTCCGGTATCTTCCAGTGATCGGCATCGATACGCTGGACATGGCCAGCGCGGCGGAGTGCTTCGAGGCGCCGGACATGGGAACGGACGAACGCATCAGGATCGCCGCCGATCTTTTCTATTTTTGCTCTTGCCCGCTCGAGATGCTCGCTCGGCCGGTAGATGCCTGCCTCATCTCTCATATCCCGGATGTTGCGATCGGATGCGCGCGGTTCGGAATTTGCCGGGATCGGATCGAGCGAGACGATGTCGCCTCCTTTGATCTCGTCCAGTTTGTCGATGTCTCCCTTTTCGACATAATGGGTGCGCCCGTCCACACCGTCGATGACCAGGTGCAGCCGGTCGCTCATCTCGTCGCCCGCAAGACCCTTGGCCAGCACACGACCGACGATGGGTTCGGAGATAGACTTGCCGTGGGTGACATACTGGGAAGCGCCACGTTCGTCGGTGAGGCCGTGATCTTCAAGTGCCCGGTGCATGGTCTTGATGATGTCGTTGCGCTCGCCAATCGTGCCGCTCACGATGAGGCGAGACATGGCATTTCAGATCGAACGTATAAATGCAAACCATCTCAAGGGCGCTGTTCATGTCATAGTATGTGCCTACGCCCAGCTTCCGTGGAATGAGAAATGGTCACATGAAGCTGCCGTTGAGAATGTGAGCTATGTGCTTGAAACGCCTAGGTCGATTGCGCTTGCGGCGGTTGACGGAGGCAAGGTGGTAGGGATCGCCCTGGGTGTGCGGCAGCGGCGTCATGACGGTCTGGTAATTCACCTTGATGAGCTTTCGGTGCTGCCGGAAGCTCAGGGCGGCAGATTAGGGACTGCGCTCCTTTTGGCGATCGTTGAAACTGCGAAGGCTGAGGGATGCAGTAGCGTCTGGCTCATCTCACAGCGCGAGGGTGCGGTGTCGGAATTTTATCGGCGTGGTGGATTTGCCTGCAGCAACAAACTCGGGCTTTATTATAGATCGACCTAGTATTCTGTCCCGCAAATAGCTTTACATAAGGTCGCAACGGGCAGAAGATTCGTCATCTGCAAGGAGAACGGATATGGCGCGTATCGGTCGA
>NZ_FPBI01000051.1:0-13878 GCF_900116595.1 Mesorhizobium sp. YR577
ACCGAGCTTCTGCTTTCCGCCAGTTGATCGCTGAAGTGGTGTCAGGCCGAGCCAGGCCGCAAAATCACGTCCTTTTCTGAAGGTCGACGCACAGGGAGCCAAAGCTATCAATGCGGTCGCCGCTATCGGTCCGACACCTGGGATTGTTGCAAGCCGCCGTGCGTTTTCGTCTTCCCGAGCGCGGCGTGCGATCTCATGGTCGAGCCGTCTGACGCGATCCTCCAGATCTCGGAGCGTTTCGACCAGCATGGCAAGCGCTGATCGGGCTGCATCCGGCAAAGTGTTTTTGTCATCCGCCACGCATTCTATGAGTCCGGCAACATGGGCTGGCCCTTGAGCGGTGATGAACCCGTATTCTGCAAGGTGGCCGCGGAGCGCGTTGATAACCTGTGTTCTCTGGCGCACCAGCAAGTCTCGTGCTCGAAACACAACGCCGCTGGCCTGGGCATCCTGGCTTTTAACCGCTACAAACCGCATCGTCGGGCGTTGCGAGGCCTCGCAAATTGCTTCCGCATCGGCCACGTCACTTTTCTGTCGCTTGACTAATCGTCAGGTGACCATAATGCGAAGGAACGTGCGCAGATCGGCTGATTGTCGGCGTTTCCGCTCACATTCCTCCGCATTATTTCAGAGTGTGTCGAGCCAGGCGAGCACGCTTGCATCGCGCTTCCAGGATGGCTGGCCGCCGGGAGTGGTTGGAACGTCGACCTTTTCCAGGGCTTTCCGTTTCGTTTCCAAGTTGGCCCTGGCATAGTGGTTGGTCGTGTCGAGGCTCACGTGGCCGAGCCAGCTTCGAATGACTGTAACGTCGACGCCCGCCGAGATGAGGTGCACGGCGGTGGCGTGCCGGAAGGCGTGTGGCGTTACATGCTTGGCGCGTAGCGTTGGCATGGTTTCGGCCGCCGCCTTCACGTAGGCGGCGAGCTTGAACCGGACCCCCGAGGCGCTGAGCGGTTCACCATAGCGGTTGACGAACAGCCGCTGGTCGGGCGTCCGTGGTTGCCGTTCAAGCAATTTCTTCAGCAGCATCACGGTTTCCGGCCAGAGCGGGCAGATACGTTCCTTCCGGCCCTTGCCGGTTAGGCGCACGCAGTTCGGGCTTTCGAGCCGGATTGCTTCGGGGCACAGGTCGAGCGCTTCCTGTATTCGTGCGCCGCTGTTGTAGAGGAACGAGAGCAGCGCATGATCGCGCATGCCCTCAACGGTCGAACGGTCTGGCTGAGCGAGGATCGCCGTCACTTCCGCCGGATCCAGATAGCAAGGTTCCGACACGGGAGCGCGCTTGATCGGGATGTGGAGGACTTCGACGCATTGCGCGATCGATGCGGGATCCCTGGTGGCCACGAAGTGGAAGAAGCTGCGGATCGCGGCAAGCCGGCAGTTGCGCGTGCCGATCGTACCGCCGCGTTCATGTTCGGCGTGACTGAGGAACGCGGCGACCTCGCTGGCGACCAGATCAGCCAGCGTGATCATAGCCACCTTCTTCCCAGTGCGCTGTGCAACGAACCGAAGCAACAGCCTCCAGGTATCGCGGTATGATCGAACCGTATGGACGGACGCGTTGCGCTGCTCGACCAGCCATTCGTAGAAGAACGCGCGCAGCAGGACCGGGAATCGGTCATCCCTGCTCATGACCGCACCTCCTGCCCCAGATTGAGGCATGGTGCGCCAACCGTCCGGAACCGTTCATTTGCGTAATGCAGCAGCTCCAGCGTGACGGTGATGTAGACCAGGGTAGAGTTGATATCCCTATGACCGAGATAGGTCGCGAGGAACGGCAGACGATCCTGTGGATTGATGCCCGTCCGGTACCATTCGAGGATCCTGTTCACGACCATCGAGTGGCGTAGGTCATGAACGCGAGGCCCCGTTTTTCCTCGCAATGGCTTCAACCCGGCTCGGCGTATGACGTCAGAGAGCAACCAGGTGATCATCTCCGGCGTGTAATGGCCGTCGTCTCGCTCGTGCCAGAACAGGCCGGAGCGCGCGTCCTGTGATCCACCGGCACGACGCCGCGCGTCGATGTAGGCGCGAAGCTCGGCTACAACGCTGTTGGGTAGCGGCAGAATCCGGGTTTTGAAGAACTTGGTCTGCCGGATGATTATCGTACCGTCCTGCAGGTCAACGTCACCAATATCGAGACGGGCAAGCTCGCCGCGCCGTAAACCTGCGCAATAAGCCAGCAACAGCATCGTGTACATGCTCAGCGGTCGAAGCGGCACCCGTGGCGACGGATAGGTACGGGCGACGTCGAGCATCCGTCGCACGTCGGCAGGCGAGTAGATATGGGGCTTTCGCCATTGCTTGGCGGCCTCCTTTCTCGGTCTCGGGTCTGGTCGCCGCACAGGCATCGAGGGGTCGCGGTGACGAAGGATTTTCGCAAAGACGCGCTTGAGCTTTTCGCATTCCTCCGCGTGGTGACGCGTGACATTCGTTGCCGCCCATCGATCGATCATGGTGCTCAACGGTTCGGTTTCCGGTCCCGGATGCAACTGCAGGAACCGGTCGAACCGCAAGAGCAACAGGGGCTGCGAAGTGTATTTGTATCCTCTGCGCCGCATCATCGCGACATGCTCGGCCATTATTTCGCCCAGCACGCTGCCAAACGGCTGAGGCTGGCGCAGTTCGGCAAGAGCCCGTTCCGGATCCCGCGACGCCAGTGCCCGCCAGATCGGCATGCACTGCTTGATATTGCACTCATCGCGCAGAGCGACGACGGGATTGCGTTCGATCGCGCCGATTTCCACCAGGCGTTCGAGGAACCGGTCAATGATGCGGGTGCGGTGTAGCCGCGTCGTCGCTGCCCAGCATTCGGCCGATTTCCGCAGCCACGCCATCAGCACGTCCTGATCGAGTTCGCTGTGGCGCTCGACGACATCCTGGAAGCCGTGCAAGACCTGACCGTAGCAGGCTTGGCTTTTCATGCTGCGCAGATCAAGGCTCGCGAGATAGCGGCCAATGATCGTGCGATCGAGATCGGGCCAACGAGCGGTCATGCCGGCACCTCCGTGCCCGGCACATCAAGCGCGATGGCCCTGAGATCCTCGGTGGCAAGCTTGAGGTAGGGGGCCGTCGACGCGGTTGAGCGATGCCCCAACAGGTCGCCGATGATCTTTTGCGGAACTGACGCACGCAGCATCTCGACTGCACGCGCATGACGGAAGATGTGTGGTCCACATTTGCCTGGCGGCTTGATGCCGGCATCGCGGAGCCGCCGTCGAACCAGGCTGTATAGCTTCTCGAGCTTGCGATAGGGCGCGCGCGTGCGGATGAAGATTTCCCTGGCATCGGTCGTAGGCCGTCCGGAACGTAGATAAGCGAGCACGGCCTCGCCCGCCGGTTTCATCAAGGGCAGGAACGAGCAGGCTTGCGTCTTGCTGTGACGGACACGGATAACTTCCGTCCGCCAGTCGATGTCCTCGATCCGCAGGTTGCGGATTTCTCCAGCCCGCAGTCCATAGGTTGCAAGGATTTGCAAGATCGCGTGGTCCCGCAGCCCCGCCGGCGTCTTGTCCGTCCTCGCGGTTTCCAGCACCGCGGCGATCTGGCCCCGCTCCAGGATCGAGGGCACCCCTTCATAGGCGTAGAGCAGTGGCGCGATGACATGTGGTGACTGATCGGCCGCAATGTGGCTTGTCCTATGGAGATACCGCAACAACGAGCGAAGCCGCTCCGCTACAGATTTCAGCGAGCTGCGCGTCAGCTTCAACGCACGCGCGTCCATATAGCGGTCGATGTCGCCGACGCTCAGGCTCATCAGGCCTTCGGCACCGCATCGATCGACTTGCCAGGCCAGGAAGTGTCGAGCCTCCCACAAGAACGTGTCGATGCTGGGTCGGGCAAGGCCACGCTCCTCGCGAAGCCAGACCTCGTATTCGTCGCAGATCGTAAATCGCAGTGCATCGGCGGCGCAGGTCGCTTTCGGGGCTGGCGGCCACTGTCCCTGCACAAGCCGAAGCAGAGCGTGAATGCCCGCGCACGGAATCTGGTGCCAGCGCGGACCGGGACGTCGACCACGACGCTGCCGGAACAGGGCGACCGCATCACGCAGATATTGTTCCACTTGGGCTTCGGTGACATCCGAGGCCAGGATATTTTGCCACGCAAGATGATCGAGGAACCCGCGCGCATAAGCGCAATAGTTCCCTACCACCACCGGACTGTATTGTTGGCTGATCAGTATGGCTTTGAGCTCGGTGATCAGTTCGCAATCGGATTTCGACATCAATAGCTCCTCTGCTGGTCAAACGACCGCAGAGGTTCGCTGGAAAATAATGCGGAGCAAGTCCCTCGACGAACGGTAGAATTGCGCGGATTTCACACGTTCCTTCGCATTATGGTCACCTGACGATTAGTTAAGATATGCTCACCTGATCATAACTTAACTAACGGCTTAACGTACGCTGGCGGGATCAGTTTTACCGTGTGTCCGAATTTGCCGATCTCGCGTGCCCAATAATGCGCGCCAGCGCAGGCCTCCATGGCGACCGCGCACGCGGGTTGATTGCCGAAGAATTCAAGCGCGTTCTTCCGGCGCAGTTGTTTGCGGAAAATGGCCGTGCCAGAGGCGTCGGCTCCATGTGCCTGAAACACATTCTTCGCCAGATCCAGGCCGATTGTGGTAACTTCCATCGTGGACACTCCTTCTCTCCGGTGGCTGCAACAACCACCATTCTGGCACATCGATGCCGTCGAGGGGGTGTCCACCCCATCATTAAAGATCCCATGGGCTGGATGGCAGCCGACATTTTTGCAGAATGAGCGGTCGTCCAACAACTCATTTATGCTGAGGTGACGATGTTCAAGACTAACCAGCCTGCGACCGCCATCTACACCGATCTTGGCGCAATCTTTGTTTCACTGGAACTCAGTCGCGCGATCTGGGTGATAACTTCTCTGTCTCCGGGAAACGGTGAAACAATGTCGAAGCATTCGGTGAAGGCCGGGGACATCACCGGTTTGTTTGCACGGTTTTCGGCACTACGCGAGAAAAGCCAGACCAGAACCGGGCGCAACTATCCGATTGTTACGATTCAAGAGGCCGGCCTCGACGGCTTCTGGATTCATCGGGTGCTTGGGAAGGAAGGGATCGAAAGCCATATCGTGGATCCGGCCTCGATCGCGACATCGCGTCATCGTCGGCGAGCGAAGACTGACCGTCTTGACGGTGAGGTGTTGCTTCGGACCTTGATGGCCCACAAGCGCGGAGAGCCACGCGTCTGTGCCATGGTGAGAGCTCCATCGCCAGGTGAGGAGGACTGTCGAAGGGTGTGCCGAGAACGCAAGTCGCTGATCGTCGAACGCGTTGCCCATGTCAAGCGCATCAAAGGGCTTCTGTTCTCTCAGGGGATCACAAACTATGAACCGCTGTCCAAGGATCGTCGACAAGTCTTGGAAGAGTTGCGAACCGGCGACGGACGTGCGTTGCCAGCGCATATCAAAGCCCAGATATGCCGTGAACTGGATCGGCTCGAGCTCCTGCTCGAACAGATCAGGACTGTCGAAGCAGAGCGCGATGCTCTCATCATGGCGCAAGCGACCGATGCCAGGCCTGCACCTCTCCAGATGCTGCTGGCAGTTAAAGGCGTCGGCGCCGAGTTTGCGTCCTATGGTCGGAAGGTTTCTTCCAGCATTTTGATAACCGCCGCCAGATCGCCGCATATGCGGGGTTGGCCCCGACGCCTTGGCAAAGCGGGGCTGTCGATCGGGAGCAAGGCGTCTCAAAAGCAGGCAACCCAAGACTGGGGATAATCGGTTATCAAAGGCTGGGAGCAGCGCTGTGCATGAGAAGAAGAATGAGTAGTAGCGTAAACCCCATCGCAGAGTTGATCACCAATGCAATCAACACCGTCGAGACCGAAAGCGTAAGCCGAACCATAAGCAGGACAAGGCACATACCCGCCGAAACCAGCAGCGCGATCGTGTAGATAGTTCCCACTAGGAGCTGCCATCCGGATCAATTCGGTGATCGAGTTTCAATTGCATGAAAGTTAGGTCGAGCCATCCACCGAATTTCGTTCCCACCTCCTTGAGGTGCCCCACATGCTCGAAGCCGAGCTTTTCGTGTAGCTTGATAGAGCCGATATTCTTCGCTTCGATTCCTGCGACCATGACATGCTTGCCGATTGCCTTCGCTCTGTACACAAGTTCCACCATAAGCGACTTGCCTATCCCACCACCGCGCCGGTCCTTGTGAACGTAGACCGAATGCTCGACTGTGTGGCGATACCCGTCCCAGGCACGCCAGTCGCCGAAGGATGCGTATCCGAAGATCCTGTCTTCGTCGTCGGCCGCCACCAGCACTGGGTAGCCGGCTCGCTTGCGATCTGTCACCCAGGCGGCACGATTGGGTGCGTCAACGATGATCTTGTTCCAGATGGCGGTCGTGTTGACGACCGCGTCATTATAGATTTCCAGAATGCCATCGATGTCTCTGTCTTCGGCCTTACGAATGCGCATTCTTCTCTCCGCATAAGTTCTATTATAGTGGACGCCGTCCTTCATATCCCCCTTAGATAAGACTGTCTACTATATTAATATGGAAAGCCAATAAATTGGCACGCCCTTTGCATCAGTTAACTATCCCCTTGGCAACAACGGGAGAACCCACTTCTGGCTAACATATGGAATTCAAATGGAAAATCTGATGATGACCCGCCGTGCTGCCCTTCTCGGCACCATGGGCGCTGCAGCCGCGGCAACCATGTTCGGTGCAAAAACCGCACACGCTGCCTCGAATGTAGGCGGAATCCACGCCATTCCGGAACTGGCTCCGCAATGGAAGAAGCTTGACCTCGCAGAAATTCTGTCGCGACCGGCCGCTTACTGCTCGGTCAGCCAGAACAAGTCCTGCTATGACCCCGGGGGCGTACAGGCGGCAGAAGGACATCGCCAGCGCGGCAGTCTTCCCGCGACGATCAAGGTGGTTGAGGCCGCCCGCAAAGCCAAAAATTTTCGGTCGTTCAACTGGATTGGATACGAAGTCTTTCGTCAGGATTATCCGATGAACGACTTCGACCGTGCCCAATTCAGCGGCTGGATCGAAGGTCTCAACTGGACGAAGGAGCAGCAGGCGCGTGACAACGAACTCGTTGGCGAGCTTAGAGCTCTCGTGCACTCCGGTGATAACGAGTTCAACGAGCGGGCGCTTCAGACGGCATTCATCGGTACTCAGCTGCCGCTTGAACTCGCGCGCAAGAAGATCGAGGTCATTGTCCTTACAGGTATCCATCTCGACTGGTGCATTGAAGGCAATGCCCGCCTGGCCAGAGACAACGGCTACCTGCCGATCGTGATCGGAGACGCGTGCGGATGCCAGAAGCCTGAACAGGAAAAGGCAGCGATGGAACGCATCAACAACTTTTTCGCCCCTGTTATCTCAGCGGACATGTTCGCCAGCTTGCTGAACCAGCGGGCATAATTCCAACGACATGCTGGGACGCCAAAACGACGTGCGGCGTCCTAGTTGATGTTCCAGATTTCGTTCACTATAGTATCACGCATGACGAAATCTGGCGGTATCGATCAGCGCATTGGCGCTCGCATTCGTATAGAACGGGAAAGCCGTGGTTGGTCTTTGACGGACCTCGCCGAAAAAGCGTCTGTCTCGCGTGCCATGATCTTCAAGGTGGAGCGGGGCGAGAGCAGTCCGACAGCCACCCTGCTCGGGAAGCTTTCCGGCGCATTCGGCCTCAGCATGTCAACGCTGATGGCCCGGGCTGAGATGCAGCAGGGACGACTGCTCAGGAAGGCCGATCAACCCATATGGGTCGACCCGCAAACCGGCTATGTGCGCCGCCACGTTTCGCCACGCTCGGATATACCGCTCGACCTCGTCCGCATCGAGCTTCCTGCTGGCAGGGAAGTGTCGATGCCAGCGTCCGCCTACGCCTTCTTGCGCCAATTAATTTGGGTTCTGGACGGCGAACTCGTTTTCGTCGAAGGGCACATACGGCATGAAATGACAGAAGGAGACTGTCTCGAACTCGGCCCGCCGACCGATTGCATCTTCAAGAATGAGAGTGACCGAGCGTGCGTCTATACAGTTGCAGTCTTGAGCAATTCCTGAAATTGCCCCGGGACTCCGGTCCTCTCACTTCACTTTGCACGCGCCGCACGCCGATGCTGCAGGAGCCGTTTGCCGTCATCGCGTAGCTCGCCCCTTGGGCTGACGAACCGGTAGAGTGTCTGGCGGGTGATGCCGAGCTCGGCGCACAGATCATTCACCTTGGTTTCCGGTTGGCCCATCGCAGCGCGTGCTAGCCGGAGCTTCGCGGGGGTCATTTTGAAGGGGCGGTCCCCATGTCGGCCGCGCGCCCGCGCCGAGGCCAATCCGGCTTTCGTGCGCTCGGAGATCAATTCGCGCTCGAACTCGGCCAGGCCGGCGAAGATCGCGAAAACCAGTCGCCCATTGGCAGTGGTGGTGTCGATCGAAGCCCCCTTGTCGATTTCAGAAGACGACTTCAGTAGCGGGTACGGAGATTCAAACAGTTAGCCGATCTGGAAATTCAGGATTTTTCACAAGAGCATTTCAGTAGATGGCATTTCTGCCAATAGTGGTGTTCAGTGGATGGCATGAACAACGCAAACCTTGCTGCTCCGTCCTTGCCAGATCAAGCCCAGATTCCCGAGGGGATCCTGGGCCTCTCTGATATCGCCTGGATCGAGGCGAAGCGTCGTGCCGCGATTATCGCACCTCTTGCCGGACATGCAGAGGTACCTGCGCGATTGGCAAGGGAGGCTGGAACCGAACTCGGCCTCACCGAGCGAACCGTTTATTCGCTGATCCGCAGATATCGTCAGTCGGGCGGACTTCTGAGTTCGCTGGCTCCAAAGCCGCCATCCGGGGGCAAGGGTAAATCGCGTTTGCCATTCGTGGTCGAGACCATCATCTGCGAGGCGATCCGGGACGAATTTCTGACGCGTCAGAAAAAGCGCGCGGCGGCTGTCGTGCGTGCGGTTCGAGAAAGATGCGCGACCGCAGGCATTGCAGCGCCGGCAACCAACACCATTCGCGCTCGCGTGCAGGCGATCAGATCGGAGGAAGCCGCCAAGCGTAGGGAGGGTGGCGCTCGAAGCAAAGCGGCGCGGCGGCTGAAGGCCGCAGCCGGGGAGACGCCTGAATCGCCAGCACCAATGGCAGTGCTGCAGATCGATCATACGCCCGTCGATATTATTCTCGTCGATGAGGCATACCGCAAGCCGCTGGGCCGGCCCTATCTGACGGTGGCGATCGACGTATACAGCCGGTGTGTCGCCGGATTTTTGTTGTCGTTCGATCCACCTTCTGCCACGAGCGTCGGACTGTGCATTGCGCATGCAGCGTCTCCGAAGGACGGATACCTTGCCAGTTTAGGCCTTGGTGACTATCACTGGCCGGTTTCCGGCATGCCCGGCGCTTTCTATGTCGATAATGCCGCGGAGTTTCATTCGGAGGCGCTGACGCGCGGCTGCGAGCAGTATGGCATCGCTGAACTATCGTCCGGTCGCCACGCCTCATTATGGTGGCATCGTCGAGCGTCTCATCGGCACGCTCATGCAGATGATCCATGAAGTTCCCGGCACCACGTTTTCGAACGTCGCCGAGCGCGGCGAGTATGACAGTGACGGCAATGCCTGTTTGACGCTTGCGGAACTTGAACAATGGATGACCCTTGCCATAGTTGGCCGATATCATGGTGAGGTCCACGGCGGGCTTCTGGAGCCGCCTGTCGCGCGATGGCATCATGGGGTCTCAACGGTCGCCGCGCCGCGTCCCGTTTCCCAAACACAAGCTTTCCTCGTCGATTTCCTTCCTGTCGTTCGCCGTCGTATCACCCGTGAAGGGTTCCGCCTCGATCATATTGCCTACTTCAGCAACGCCTTGCATCCATGGGTCGCTGAACGCGACAGGATGGATCCGTTCGTCATACGCCGAGATCCGCGCGATCTTTCCCGCATTTACGCCCTCGATCCGGTCGCCCAGTTTTATGTCGAGGTCCCCTGTGCCCGCCTGGGTCGCCCGAGCATCACGTTGTTCGAACACCGGGAAGCGGTGGCTCGCCTGAGAGCCGACGGACGATCGCACGTTGATGAAGAAGCAATCTTCCGAGCCGTGGCCGCCCAGCGGGAACTGGCGCGGGACGCAGCAGCTCGAACACGCTCGGCACGCCGGAAGCTCGCGCGGATCGCGGGCAAGAATCCTCTTTCCTTTCAACCGGAGCCGACAAAGCGGGCGGAGGATGCCGAGCCGCAGATCGTCGTCACCCAGCTGTACCCGGCGACAAAATGGTGAACCGCATGGAAGACAAGGACCTTGATGCCGCCGCTCGCCTCGACCTTCTGGCCGGAGCCCAGTGGTGGATCGGCTATGACCGGGCGCAGGAGGCGCTTCGAAAGTTCGAACATCTTCTGCGTTATGGGCCTGGCCGGCTCCGGCCGCCCAATGCCCTGCTGCTCAGTCCGACGAACAACGGCAAGAGCATGGTGATCGAGAAGTTCCGTCGCGATCATACGATGGCGCCGGATATGGAAACGGATGCGGAGACCTTGCCAGTCGTCGTCGTGCAGATGCCGACCAATCCGACGATTGGCAGGTTCTATGCCGCGCTGCTTGCGGAGACAGGAGCGCCAGGTCCACGGGCTGGCGGAGGTGTTCGCACTCACGATCTGGAACAGATGGCGCTGACCGTGCTTCGGGCGATCAAGGCACGCGTCCTCGTAATCGACGAGTTGCACAACATGCTGGCCGGATCGGCGTCCGCGCGCCGCGAGTTTTTGAATCTGCTGCGCTACCTGGGTAACGCGCTGCGCATTCCCTTGATCGGCGTCGGAACGCAGGAGGCTTATATGGCCATTCGCACCGACCCGCAGCTGGAAAACAGGTTCGAGCCCATCATTCTGCCGCTGTGGGAGCCTGACTCGGAGACGGCGACCTTGCTGATGAGCTTCGCCGCCTCCCTGCCACTGCGTGGTTCCTCTCCCGATCTTCTGCGATCCGAGATCGTCGGGGCGATTGTCACGAGGACAGGAGGCACGATCGGCGAGATGCTTGCCTTGCTGCGCGCGGCGGCGATCGTCGCCGTTGAAACCGGTGAGGAAGCGATCAACGAGCAGACACTGCGGGCAGCGGACTACAAGGGGCCGGTCGAAAGGCGTATCAGTATCGAGAGGCAGCTCGTGCCTAGCTGATGAAACGGCTACCGATCCATCCCCAGCCCCTGCCTCATGAGGCGCTGTCGTCATGGATCGACCGGCTGGCCGGCGCTTATGGTCTGGCACCATGGACGTTTATGGAGCGGTCATTCGGCTTCAGCCTGCGGGACGATGAACTGAATCTCGCGCCTCCGGCTGGTCTGCTTCTGACGATGTCCGAGCGCACGGGCGTTTCGACCGAGAAACTCCATGCCATGACATTGGCGGGATATGCGCCCCTGCTCATTGACAGCATGACGCCCACCGAAGGCCTCTTCGAGACCTATGTTACTCAGTTTCCCTCTCTCGCGCCTGCCGAAAAGCGGTTCAGCCGACCGATATTCCGCCTGGATCAGCAGCGGTGGCTCCCATGGATCGCCGAAAACAAGCGTGAGCAACCACTCTTTTGCCGACAATGCGTGGCTGGTGATCCAATCCCGTACCGGCGGATATACTGGTGTGCCGCGTGGATGACATGCTGCCCTGCTCATCAGGAAATGCTTGAGCCGGGCTTCTTGCCGCATCCGCGCCGCGAGGACTTGTATGCCTTCACGCCGCGCCGGGGAGCATCCGAGAAAGTTGCTGCTCTCGATCGGTTGACCCTGCAAGCCTTGACCGAGGGCCACACCCTTCTGCCCCATGGCGGCAGCATCAACGTGGCGCTGGGTCAGGGCGTTACGCAGCCTCATCGATGAGCTTGTCCGCCCGCAATATACGCTGGCTGGCTTCAGACAAGTTATTGCCTCGGCATGGCAGTACGTGGGGCTGCCCATGCATGATGGCCTTGGGATGGATCGCGTCTTCGAAGAAATGCCGAGGGAACAGAGAGAAAAAATCACCGTCGCCGCCGAGACCATTGATCGTCTCCTGACAGGCAAATTCGACACCCGTCCCGCAAACGTCAAACACTGGTCCGCATCGACCGTCTTCGATCCGCCTCCCACCGCCCCGGATCGTGACTTCGCTTCTAGCCCTCCGCGAAAACCTGCACCGATGTCATCGGTGAAGACCGCAACTTGGGAGGAGCTATGGTCCGCAGCGGGTTGCTGCCGCACGGCGAAGCCCGCTTGAAGCCTACCATCTGCGCCAGCTGATGATCTGGAATTTGCCGGAATCGAAAATCGAGGCGGTCAATTCCGATCTGCGCAACTTGGGCATCGAGGTCATCGAAACACGGCCGGACACATGACGTCACAAAATCAAAAATCAGAAGGTTTATAGAGCCTAGACAATATGACGGGTTCTGTGACAAGTTCGCGGTGAGGCGGGAGGAGATTCCCGTTTGTACAAATACGAGCGTTTATATGACAACCATGATCGGATACGCTCGAGTCTCGAAAGCCGATGGTAGCCAGGTCCATGACCTTCAGCGGGATGCGCTGACCAAGGCAGGGATCGAGGCCGACAAGGTCTATGAAGACTCTGCGTCGGGAAAGAAGGATGATCGCCCCGGACTTGCCGCCTGTATGAAGGCGCTGCGCGACGGCGACACGCTCGTCGTCTGGAAGCTCGATCGCCTCGGCCGCGATCTGCGCCACCTCGTCAATCTGGTCGACGAACTGACGAAGCGAAACATCGGCCTGAAGGTATTGGCCGGCGAAGGCGCCTCGATCGATACTTCGACCGCCAATGGGCGGCTTGTGTTCGGCATATTCGCCGCACTGGCCGAATTCGAACGGGCGTTGATCATCGAGCGGACTAAGGCGGGATTGGCAGCGGCACGAGCACGTGGTCGAAACGGCGGCGCGCCCTTCAAGATGACGCCGGCGAAACTGCGTCTCGCACAAGCATCCATGGGAAAGCCGGAGACGAAAGTCGCTGACCTGTGTTCCGAACTCGGTGTCACCCGGCAGACACTTTACCGGTTCGTGGGACCAAAAGGCGAATTGCGAGCTGACGGAGAACGCCTGCTCACACGGAAAAAGTAAAGCCTTGATCCAGTTTAAGAAGGATCATCCGGCATCACTTCATTCAAATCTACCTGGCAGGAGCCCAATATTGAAACGCGAAATTCCCATCAAATCCTTTGCTATCTCCTTGTTCATTTTGAAGCCTCGAGACGATACCTTTGACCTTCTCCTTTTACGCAGGACCAGTAGTACTCTTACCGGAGAATGGTGTCAGGTCGCAGGAGGCATCGAACATGGTGAGACCGCGTGGCAGGCAGCACTTCGGGAAGCTGAGGAAGAAACCGGACTCAGCCTAACAGATCTGTATTCCGCTGATATTTGCGAGCAGTTTTATGAAGCCGATCGAGACGGGATCACACTGACGCCGGTATTTGTCGCCTTTGCACCGACAGACCTGCAAGGTGCGACTTAACGACGAGCACGATGATTTCCGCTGGCTGTCTTTAAATGAGGCGGCCGCCTTGCTGCCGTTCGCCGGACAGCGGGCCACTCTTGAGCATATCAAGAAAGAGTTCGTTGAGAGGAAGCCGAACCCGTGGCTGCGCGTCCAAGCGGGAAGATAGCCACCCTCCAGGCTGCTCTCTCAGCTACCGTAATCTGTGCCCCTTATTGAGATCGGCTAAAAAGCATCGTCCTTCCTTCAGGTAACCCTACTGAAATCCACTTTTGAACAACACTGAAATCCTCTTCTGGAATCGACACCTGTGCGTCGACCTTCAGAAAAGGACGTGATTTTGCGGCCTGGCTCGGCCTGACACCACTTCAGCGATCAACTGGCGGAAAGCAGAAGCTCGGT
>NZ_FPBI01000050.1:0-16664 GCF_900116595.1 Mesorhizobium sp. YR577
GTTGGCTGTTGCCGCGCTTAGCCGATCTCATGGCCCACCTCCCGGGGATTGACATCCGGCTCAATGCTCAGGGGGCTCGCTTGCAAGGCGACAGACTTCCTTGGACGCCCTTGACCGATTGGCGCCGCTGCATCTCATCGCGGTGGCTTCACCGGCCGCGCAGCCTTGATGGGCTTGGGAGCGGCAATGATCGCCGTGCCTTATGTGAGCGGCATCTGGAGAGCGGTGCGCTGCAACGCCTGTTGCCAGATTGGTATGCTGACCTCGGCGCGATATCCCTTTACTTCACCAGCCAGAAATTGCTGCCAGCCAAAACCCGCGCCTTCGTCGATCATGTAACCGCCGCGTTCCGTGAACAGAACCTGGCACGGCGATTTTCAGCGGAAGGATGACCGGGCAACGCCGGGCGGGCCACCCCGTGTGTTGCTTGTAGTAGCAGCATTGGATAATGCGGACCACTATCGGATGCGGAATCATAGTGCTCCGGCGGAAATGTAATTCTCAGTTTCATCAACGCTGGGGCGCCATCGCAAACCGCGTCGTGGCTCAGGCTCTCGATTCAATTCGCGGCGCTCCAGACTAGACCAAGCCTGATCTCCTGTTGGTGATGATCCGTTTAAATATGTCCTGCATGGCCGTAACCGCCGCGCGAACGGCGTGGTGGCCGTAGATTACGACAGCGATCTTACCGTGTCTTGGTGCGCGCTTCGTTCATCTCCGGATAGGCGGTCGGCACAATGACGATGGGGACCTTGCCATTCCTGGCCCGCACGAAGCTCTCCGCTTCGTCGGGTGTCTTCTGCTTGGAATGGATAAGGATCATGTCGGCGCCAGCGGCCTCATAATCTGCGGCCCGCTTGAGGGCTTCTTCTTCACTGCGCCTAGCGATCAGCGCCTCAGTTGGGGCGATGATTAGGAAATTAGGATCGGAACGGGTCGCCCCTGCGGAGCGTATCTTGCCTTGAAATTCCTCGACGCGCAGCAATTCCTGCCGACCGTCTACGGCGAGGCTGGTGACTTTGGGGAGGTTTCGTCAGGACGTTAGTCGCGCCGGAAACTGCCACGGCTCGAAGACGCCTTGGTGGCCGACGACACGGCGGGACTCGCTGCTGAGAGACCGAGTTTATGCGCAAAAAGTTAAGCCAAATTAGGCGGATGATGCTCGCAACAGCATAATCTGTAATATTTTTCGCTTCACATCCCAAGAAATCTGCGATACGCCTATTTTTTATGTACATAAAATGAGGTTTGCATGTCAGTGTCGCAGTTCCCGTTCATTGAGGTACATGGTTCGCCGCGAGAGCGTGGCCGCATGCATGGGCAACAGGCTGCGGAACGCATCAGGCGCGGCATCGGCCACTATCTGTCCCATTTCTCCGCCTATGGCCTCGACCGTCCTGCTATTGGCCGGCATGTCGAAGGGTATCTGCCGCAGATACAGGCCTTTGATGCAGGCATGGTCGAAGAGATGCGGGGGATCGCGGAGGGCGCCGCGGTCGACTTCGAGGCGATCGTTCTCCTCAACGCGCGGACCGAGCTGCTCTACGAGGCGCGGGAAGTCCGTGATGCGGCGCGCGCCAGTGAAAGCGCTGCGCCCGACGGCTGCACCGGCGTGGTGATCCTGCCGGAGGCAACCAGTAACGGCCGCCTCATTCATGCCCTGAATTGGGACTGGAAAGCCGAATGCGCCGAGACCTCGATCGTCATGCTCGTCCGCCGTGATGACGGTCCGGATGTGCTGACCTTCGCCGAGGCGGGTGCGCTGTCGCGCGCCGGGCTCAACGCGGCAGGCATCGCCATCACCGCCAATTACATCGAGTCAGATCGCGACTTCGAGACGCCGGGCATTCCCCTCGCTTTGGTTCGCCGAAAGGTGCTGGAAGCCGAGACCTACGCCCAGGCCGTCGGCGTCATTGTCTCGACGGACAAGCTGACCTCGAACAATCTCATCCTCAGCCATCGTGATGGCGTGGCCATCGACTTCGAATGCGCCCCGCGCGAAGCCTTTGCGCTCTATCCCGACAATGGGCTGCTGGTGCATGCCAACCACTGGACCAACGTGTCGGCGCTGGCGAAGTATCGCGATGTCGGCATTCGCAACACGCCCGACAGCCTCTACCGCGACCACCGCGTGCGCAGCCTGCTCGAACCGATCATCGGCAAGATCACGCCAGCGGACGTCGTTTCGGCTCTGCGCGACGATTTTGGCGCGCCCTATGCCGTCTGCCGCGCGCCACTGCCGAACAGCCGCGGCAATCTGACCGCGACCGTCGCCACCTTGATGATCGATAGCACTGCCGGAACAATCGAGATAACCCCGCTGCCGGCGCTGAACCGGGCGTCGACGACCTATAGTCTCACGCCGCGGTCCGCCGTGGCCGCCTGAGATCGGAGCACCGATGTTTCGCTATTTCCTGCGCCGAACCTCGATGACAGCCATAACGCTATCGCTGGTTGGCATCGCCGTGTTCCTGATCATGCGCATGATACCGGGAGACCCGGCCTCGTTGATGCTGGGCGAGTCGGCGACTGATGCGCAGCTCCAGATCCTGCGCAGCCGCTGGGGGCTGGATCGGCCCTTGCCGATCCAGTTCGGCTACTGGCTCGCCAGTGTCCTTTCGGGCGACTTCGGCATATCCACGCGGACAGGGCAGATCGTCCTGCCGCTCATTCTGGATCGCTTCGCGGTCACCGCGTCGATTGTCGTTCTGGCTGTCTTCATCGCTGTGGCGATCGCGGTGCCGGCCGGCATGATTGCTGCCTGGCGTCAAAACAGCCTGATCGACATAGTCGCCGTCGCGGTTGCAACGCTGCTGCTGTCGATTCCGAGCTTCTGGCTCGGGCTTATCATGCTGCTGATCTTCGGCCTGAAACTGGGCTGGGTTCCGGTTCTCGGCTTCGTCGGTTTCGATGAGAATCTGTTCCGCGCCGCTTCTTTCATCATCCTGCCGGTCATCACGCTGGCGCTGATCGAAACAGGCGTGCTCATCCGCATGGCGCGAGCCAGCACCATCGAAGTGCTGCGGCTGGAGTACGTCACCCACGCCCGCGCCAAGGGTGTTCCGGAGTGGCGGGTGCTGCTCCGCCACGTCTTTCCCAATGCCTTTGCGCCGACGCTCACCCTGATCGGACTAATGATTGGCAACCTGCTCGGCGGCATTGCCGTGCTCGAGACTGTGTTCACCTTGCCAGGCATCGGCCGCCTGCTGGTGGAATCGATTTTCGCCCGGGACTACCCCGTCGTGCAGGGTTGCCTGCTGCTGACGGCAACGGTCTTCGTTCTCATCAATCTCATTGTCGACCTGCTCTACCCGGTCTTCGATCCGCGAGTAACGGTGGAGTAGTATGATGATGAACAAAGCAAATCTCATTGCCGGAGCGGCGCTGACGGGCTTGCTCCTGGCCGCCGCCTTGATTGGAGCCTTCTGGACGCCATATGATCCCCTGCGTCTCGACATGCTCGATCGACTGGGTGCCCCGTCGACTGCCCACTGGCTCGGCACCGACGAATTTGGCCGCGATGTGCTGAGCCGGCTGATGGCGGGCGCCACGGCGAGCATGAGCATCGCGGCCGTCACGGTGACGCTGGCCATATCCACCGGCACCGTCCTTGGCATGCTTGCCGGGACCGCCCGCGGCTGGACGGCCCGCGGCATCTCCGCGGTCAGCGATGCGCTGCTCGCCTTCCCCGGCATCCTGCTGGCCCTGACGCTGATCGTCATTGTCGGTGCAGGCCGCAACGGCATCGTGATCGCGCTCGCAATCGCCTACTTGCCCGGCGTGATGCGCGTCGTCCGCAGCACGGTCCTTTCGACGCGTGAGAAAGAATATGTCGAGGCGTCGCGCGTCATCGGCAACTCGGAACTTTACACGATGCTTGCACACATCCTGCCCAACTGCCTGGCGCCGATCACCGTCCTCGGGACCTCGATGTTCGGCTGGGCGATTCTGTCGGAAAGCGCTCTCTCCTTCCTCGGGCTTGGCGTGCCGCCACCGGCCCCTACCTGGGGGAACATGTTGGCCTCCAGCCAGCCGTTCTTCGAACAGGCGCTTTGGCTCAGCCTCGCACCCGGCTTCTGCATCTCGATCGCGCTGCTTGGCACCAACCTGCTCGGCGATGCCTTGCGTGACCACCTTGACCCGCGGATGGCGGCCCTATGAGTGCGCCGGTGCTTGAAATCACCGGCCTGCGCGTCGCCACCAGCCACGCCGAAGTGCTGCATGGCATCGACCTCTCCGTCACTGCGGGCCAGCTCTCCGCCCTTGTCGGCGAATCGGGCAGCGGCAAGTCCATGGCGGCGCGCGCCGTTATGCGCCTGCTGCCTGGTGGACTGCGGATCACCGGCGGCTCGATCCGCCTGGACGGTGAAGACATCACCCTCGCCAGTGAGCGCCGCATGCGTACCTTGCGCGGCCCGGGCGCCGGCATGGTGTTCCAGGAGCCAATGGTCTCGCTCAATCCGGCGATCACCATCGGATCCCAGATGGCAGAAGGTCTGGCGCAGCACAGGCGCCTGTCGCGGGCGGAGATAAAGGCGCTCTCGCTGGTGATGCTCGATCGGGTCCACATCGCCGATCCCGAAGCCTGTCTGGGCGCGTTTCCCCATCAGTTCTCTGGCGGCATGCGCCAGCGCATTCTGCTGGCCTCGGTCATGCTGCTGAAACCACGCCTGCTGGTGGCCGACGAGCCGACAACCGCGCTTGATACACTTGCCCAGCGCGAAGTGCTGGACCTGATGGTCGAGTTGGCGCGCGAGAATGGCACGGCCGTGCTGCTGATCACGCACAATCTTGGCCTTGTTTCTCGCTACACGCAGGAGATGACGGTGCTAAAGGCCGGCGATGTGGTCGAGCGCGGCTCTACCACACGCATCATTGAGAAGGCCGGGCATCCTTATACAAGGGAACTGGTCGCCGCCGCCTGCCGCAGCGACGGCGCGCCTTCGGCTCCTGCGGGGAAGTCGCCGCGCGAGCTGGTGCGGGCCGAGGCCGTCGCAGTCACATTTCCTGGACGCAGCACCCACGCAGTCGATGGCGTCGATCTTTCGATCGGCGAAGGCGAGACGGTGGCGCTGGTCGGCGGCAGTGGATCGGGGAAGACGACGATGGGCCGCGCCATCCTCGGCCTTCTACCGCTGGCATCGGGGACAGTGACCTTTCGCGGCCGTACGATCACGTCCGGCGGCGCGGCCGACCGCGACGCACGCCTGGCCTGCCAGATGGTGTTCCAGGATCCCTATTCATCGCTCGACCCGCGCCAGCGCATCGGCGCGATCGTGCGCGAGCCGTTGCGCCATGTCGGCGATATGATCAGCGCGGAGAAAGATGCGCGGGTGGCCGAAACCATGGCCGATGTCGGGCTGTCGGGCATGGAACGCCGCTTCCCGCACGAACTCTCGGGCGGCCAGCGGCAGCGTATCGCGATCGCCAGGGCGATCGTGCGGCGTCCGGCATTCATGGTGGCCGACGAACCGGTCTCGGCGCTCGACATGACCATTCAGGCGCAGGTGCTGGCGCTACTCCTTTCGCTCCAGGCCCGCTATGGCTTTGCGTGCCTGTTCATCAGCCATGACCTCTCCGCCGTGCGCCGCATCGCCCAGCGCATCGTGGTGATGGAAAACGGCAGGGTCGTCGAGGAGGGCCCGACAGCCGCGGTCCTCGACCGACCAAGCCATCCCTATACCCGCCGGCTTATCGAAGCTGCGCCGGTCATCAACCCGGCTTCGGTTTCAATCAAAGCACTGGAGGTGGACGGGCAGTTGGCCTGAGAACCAGCAATCTATCGGCTGAAATGAGGGGCGTTCATCGCGATTGCCACAACCATGAAGACACAATGGGAGACATTGATATGCTTCGGAATTTCCAACACCACTCGACACGTCGAACAAAGGCGCTGTTCGCAGCCGTGATATTTTCGGCCGGCATGGCGCATCTCGGCCAGGCTCATGCGCAGAACAGCAGCACCATCCGCGTGGCGCTCAACGAAGACATCCGTGGCGTCGACCCGGCGCGCGAAACCGACGGCATGTCTGATTCCGTCCACATGCACATCGTCGAGGGTCTCGTCGCCTACAGCAACAGTCTCGAAATCGCCCCCGTTCTGGCGGAGTCCTATTCGGTGGAGGACGAAGGCAAGACCTATGTCTTTAAGCTGCGGGATGGCGTGAAATTCCACAATGGCAAGGTGTTGACCTCGGCGGACGTCAAGTGGTCCTGGGATTATCTGATGGCGGAGGGTTCAGTTTGGCGCTGCAAGGCCGTGTTCGAAGGCATCGTCAAGGTCGCCGCTGTCGAAACGCCGGATCCGCTAACCGTGATCTACCGGCTGGAAGCGGCCAAAGGCTCCTTCATCTATTCCCTGGCGCGTACCGACTGCGCCGGCACGCCGGTATTCCACCGGGACTCGCTTAAAGCCGACGGCAGTTGGGGATCGGTCATTGGCACCGGTCCTTTCACGGCCGGAGAACGGCGCATCGGCGAGTATGCCGAAGTCAACCGCTTCCCGGACTACACGTCGCCAGCCGGCGAGCCCAACGGCCGTACCGGCCACAAGGAAGCTCTGGTCGATAAGATCCGCTTTTCCGTCGTCACCGATCCGGCGGCGCGGATTGTTGGCCTGCGCTCGGGCGAACTCGATCTCTCCCCGGTTTCGAGCCAGTCGGTGAAGCAGATCAAGGAGGAGCCGTCGCTGGATGTCTCGCTGTCTGAAACCACCGTCTGGTATGCGCTGTTGCTCAGCCAGTCGGACCCGTTGCTCCAGAACAAGGCGTTGCGCCAGGCGATCGCGTCGGCTATCGACCGGGAAGCCGTCGCGCAGGGCGTCACTTACGGCCTGTCCAAGGGCACAACCACGCCGATGCCGCGCGTCAGCCGGTATTATTCGCCGATCAAGGACGAGCCTTTGGCGGCCAATCCCGACCGAACCCGCGAGCTGCTGGCGGAAGCGGGCTACAAGGGCGAGCCCATCACCATCATCGCCAACAAGAGCTTCCAGTCGATGTTCGACCAGGCGATTATCATCCAGAGCCAGTTGCAGGCAGCCGGCATCAATGTGACGATCGAGACGCTCGAATGGGGCCTGCAGCTCGAACGCTACACCAAAGGCAACTACCAGGCGCAGTCGTTCAGCTATTCGGGCCGATTCGATCCGATGGGTGCATGGGAGCGCATCATTGGACCGGAATCGCGCAAGGTCTGGAAGGACGAGCGCGCCATCGCCCTCCTCAACAAGGGTCTTGCGGCGACCGATCCGGATCAGGTTCGCGCGATCTCCGATGAAATCTACGCCCTGTTCATCGAGGAGGTCCCCTCCGTCAGTCTCTTCCACATGACGCTGGCAAACGGCTTCAACAAGCGCCTGCAAGGCATCAAATCATCGCCCTTCGATGCCCCGACGCTTTGGAACGTCTCCATCAAGTGACAATGCGGTCGTGCGCTTGCCAGTCTAGCGCACGCCCTGCCAATTCGCCGTCTGCGCGCTGGTCCAGGGCCGGGTTTTTGAGGGAATCATGAAATGAATGCATCGGAACTGAATGCCAGGCTTCAGGCGCTGTCCGAAAACCGCGGCTTCGATATCTATTGGCATGTCCGGCTGGCGGCCAGCGGCGAAGAACTGACGCGCGGCGGCGATGTCGTGCTGCCGTCGGCCAGCGTCCGCAAGATATCGGTCATGATGGCGGCCCTGCACGCCGCCGGTGAAGGGCGCCTCGATCTCGATCAGCCCGTCGTCATCAGGAAGGAGCAGCAGGAGGGAATCCTGTCGGGTGTGTGTCAGTACATGACGCCCGGCCTGACGTTCCCGATGCGCGACGCCATCCTGCAGATGATCATCACCAGCGACAACATCTGCACCTATGAGGTGATGAAAGATCTGGAGATTGCTGAGTTCACCGCTTATTGCCGCCGCATCGGCATGGAAAACACCACGCACCGCACCCGTCTGCCGCCCGTGGGCTTGTCGCCCGCCCACGCGCTCGAACATGTGACAACAACAACGGCCCAAGATCAGGTGCTGCTCCTGCAACTCATCCTTGCCGGCGCCGAAGGCGATGCGGCCGCTACCGAGCGCCTGGGTGTCGATGCCGTCAACTGCGCCATGGCGCTGCGTTTTCTCACCTGGCAGCGCTTCCGCAGCATGATTCCTGGCCATTTGCCGACCATGGCGACCGTGGCCAACAAGACGGGCTGGGGGGAACGTGGCTGGATGGACGCGGCGATCGTATTCAAGGACGACGCGCCGCTTTACATCATGAGCGCGACCACCGACCAAGTGCCGAAAGTCATGCCCAACGGTCTGCCGGGCCGTGTCACCTCGACCGTCGCAATCGCGGAACTGTCCCGCGCCTGCTGGGACGCGCTGGGCTGAGTTCCCGCTGGCGCGCCGTCAGAAAGCTTTGATGTGGCTGATAATGGCCTGCTCGACCTCATAGGGGTCGCGCTCCTCGATGGCCGTGATGATGGCGAAATGGTCGCGGCTGCTCGCCTGCAGCCCCTCCACCGAACGCCAGCGGCCGGCCGTGAACTGCCCACTGCGATTGCGCATTTCGCTGATGGTTTCGCACAACACGGCATTGCCTGTGACCGAATACAGATAGGCGTGAAAATTGTGGTTGGTGCTCGCCTGCGCCTGGCGGCCTTCTTCGGTGATGCTGGCATCGAACAGTTCGGCCAGCCGCCGCAGTTCCGCGATGTCGTCTGCGTTAGCCCGGGCGGTGATCAGATGGGCCGCGCTGCGTTCGAGCACCGTGCGTACGAATAGCGTTTCGGCGCGGGCCGTCACGTCGAGCGTGGCGACGCGAAATCCGGCATTGGCGACATGGTCGACCAGTTTGTCGTTCTTCAACTGATCCAGCGCGCGGCGAATGTGGAATGCGCTGGCTTCATATTGCTGCTGCAGGTCACCTAGTTTCAGCCATGTGCCCGGCGCATAGGCGCCGAAGATAATGTCCCTGCGGATCTTGATGGTAAGCTGCGCCAGTTGTTCAGCCGCTTCACGTGACTTCGCCATTGCCGGTCCATTTCTTTGCTTCGCTCACTCTATGTGCGACGACCGGCGAAGGCCAGTACGCCTGGCCCATATACGGCTCTGAAGTATCTGTGGAACAACGGCTGACAGGTCGGCGGTGGGGAAGAAGGCGTGCCGATGCGTGAGTCAGCCCAGGCCGTCGGCCAGCGCCTGAAACTGCGGTCAAGTCGATCGGCGCGGAAGAGGCTCAAGCCTTCTTCGGCAGGCTCAGTATGTTTGGCGCGCACGATATGCCCGCCTCCAGCGATCTGCCGAGCGTTTCGGCGCTGCTCGGCTGAAACCAGGGCACGTTTGCTTCCAAGGTCGAGATTGCCGGCGACAAGGCCAAGGTGACGCGCGAAGTCGATGGCGGCTTGCAGACGGTGGAGCTGAAGCTGCCGGCGATCGTGACGACGGACCTGCGCCTCAACCAGGCGCGCTATGCCTCGCTGCCCAACATCATGAAGGCCAAGAAGAAGCCGCTAGACGAAAGACCGCTGCCGATTTCGAAACCAAAATGTCTGCTTGAAATGTCGCATAAGATGCACGAGGGAACGCCCTTAGGAAGTCCCGGATCTGGCCGTAGCCGCGGGCGATGAAGTCGATTGCGACGAGATGAACACCAGCGCCCGTCAGCCAACCGCCCGCTGTCAATAGGATGGTGGACGCAAGAGCAACGCCGGTGCTTTCGCCACAGACATATGAGGTGATAGGAGGACGAAGGCAGTTTGAAACGCTGCTTAGGCCAGCCCGAGTTGTAGTGCTTCGGGGAATAAACACCGGTCCGGTCCGTTTCTCCCCGGTCAATCGACTGGAGAACATCGATGTTTCATTTTTCTTACAACTCACGCGCAGTCCGGTTTCTTTGCCGGCCGGAAGATCATGGCGTTATCGCACCGCCAGTGGCGGCTAAAACCGTTCTGCCGGAATGGTTCCGCAAACTTCCGGCAATCGATTCCGGACAGATATCCACGAGCAATAACGGTCTTACCGTCAAGCGTTGTATGCCCTTCCTCGACGCAATGATGACCGGCTGGATCCTGACTCTTGCGGCCACAGTGCGCCTCGAAATCAAGGATGACGGCCGCGCAGTGGATGCAGGCTGGGAATTCGACCGAACAATGGTGAGCAACCACGGCGCCCACCAGGTCGCCGGCAATCCCAAGGAACCCAGCCCTCCCTGCAAGTTCCACAATTATTGGTCAATTCGCACGCCACCCGGCTGGAGCTGCCTTTTCCTGCCGCCACTCAATCGTCCGGCACAACCTTTTGAGTGCGTTGCCGGCATCGTTGACACAGATACCTACACGGCGCACATACATTTCCCGTTTTTTGCCATTGCGCCGGACGGCTTGTACACGATCGAGAAGGGAACGCCACTTGTGCAGGTCATCCCGTTCCGTCGTGAAGATGCAGCACTCAAGGTAGAAATTCGTGCGGAGAGCGGCGAAGAAGCGAACGATCGCGAAACCGTCTATCGCAACACCATTGCAGGCGAGGGCTGGTATCGAAAATGGGCACGCGCAGCCCGGTAATAGCCATACGGTAAAATGAGAGGGGCCGGATCATATCCGGCCCCTCTTTTTGAGTTATGAGCTGGTTAGCGCCGCCAACCGCGCCAGCCACGGTCGGAGCCGTTCGAGCTTGAATTGGAAGAGCCATTCGAGCTCGAATTGGAAGAACCGTTCGACGATGAATTCGAGTTCGAGTTGCTTGAAGAATTCGAGTTGGAATTCGACGAGCTGTTGGACGACGAGTTCGAGCTGGAGTTGCTCGAGGAGTTGGAACTCGAGTTGGACGAACTGTTGCCGGCAACAATGAAGCTGCCGTCACTCCGGCTGACTGTCGTGGGCGACGGCCGCTCAATGTCAGCGGCTCCAAGCGGATGCTCCTTTGCCTGAGCCGCCGTACCTGCGAGAACCGTCATGCCCGCGACCAGGGCCGATTTGAACTTCCAGTGTCTTGTCATGATCGTTACTCCGTTTCCAAACTGGACCAGTGGTTCCGGTCCGACATGGGAAACGGACGATCTCCACCTTTATTCCGCAACGATGAAATTGACTGCCGGAATTAGCTCGAAGGCCGTTGAGGCATTGTTTGCAACGCGTTCAATTCTTCTTCGGCTGACATCGGCGCTTCGGCATGGATCGCCGAAAGATAGGCATCGAGCGCTTCGGTGGATGATGCCGGCGCATAGCCGTTGCTGTCGCCCAGCGCAACCACGGCAAAGCTTACGCGCCACTCATCACCCGCATGACAGGCGACTGAGATAACCGTGGATTGATTCGGCGAATCGACTTCGAATTCGCGACAAAGCGCCTTTTGGCTATCGCGGAACGTCGCGATCAGACGAAGGCGCTGGTTCGTACCGGCCAGTTGGATTTCGCCGCCCGACTGCCTCGTCGCGAGCGCTTCGATCAGAGCCGGGCTGCTGACGCCGGCAACCTGAAGTCCATGCGCTGGGCGGCTGCTGTTCGATGATAGCCAATAACCGGCCAAGCCACCTAGCACGGCTGTGGCAAGTGACGCGGCGATCGGCAATGCCCATGTTCGGGCTGAGAGTGGTTCGGCTGCCGGCTTGCGAAGCGGCACGACATTGCCTGCCGATTGCTCATCTGTGGAACGCGCGCGTTTTTCATCCACCATGCGCTGGACGGCGGCAACCAGATGGTCGGGCACATTCTCTTCCAGCAGCGGCTTCATCGCGAGTTGCGCTTGCGCACGCGTTTCAGTGAAAAGTGCCACCCTGGCCAGCAGATCGTCGTCCATCTCCAGCGCCTGCTTGATCCTCGCCACAGTTTCTTGGTCGAGTTCGCCATCGGCGAAACGCATCAGGATCTCGTCGGAGAAATCCGCCTTGGTCATTTCTTCGCCCCTTTCATGACCTCAGAACGTTCGGTAGTCGCTGTTATTCCAGCCGCTTCCACCAGATTCTTACGCGCCCGCGCCAATCGGCTCATGACCGTCCCGATGGGGATGTCGAGCAGGTCCGACGTTTCGCGGTAGGACAACTCTTCCACACAGACCAGGAGCAGCACTTCACGCTGTTCATCCGACAGATCGGCTATGGCCTGGGACACGCTCTTCAGGGCGAGACGCGCCTGCACTTCGCGTTCCCCATCGGATCCGGTCAGGTCGGGACGTTCCGATATTTCTTCCTGAATGCCAGCCGTTTTTTGCTTGCGAATATGATCGATCCAGAGATTGCGCAGTATGCGGAACATCCAGGCATCGAAACGGGTGCCCGCCTCAAAACGCTGCTCGTTCGCGAGTGCCCGTTCGCAGGCCATTTGAACGAGATCGTCGGCAAGATCGCGCGAACCGCAAAGCGATATGGCGAATCGGCGGAGATTTGGCAAGAAGGCGACAAGCTGGCCTTGCACAGAATCCGCGCTGTCGATCATTGTATGGTCCGGTCTTCCGATGCCGAGGGAATAAAGCGCCGTTATGCCCGTTTTCTGCGCAGCTACCTTATTTGTTGGATGGAACCGGGATGTCAACGATGAAGCGCAAGGGCGACAATAAGCTTGAGGAGGGAAGATGCGCAATTGGCTGAGATGGATCTGGGCGAAGGCAGCAGCGCGTTTCCTTCTTGCCATGATGCTTGCCGGCATTCCTATTATCGACAACCCCTTCGGGCTTCTTGAGACAAAGCCCGCGTTCGCAGACGACGATGATGGCGGAGATGACGATGGTGGCCGCAGCGGCGCTTCCTCCGGCAACTCCGATCCATCAATCGGATCGCGCCGCTCCAGTGGACGAAACCTGTTTCGGGGCTTGCGCAACCGGTTCCTGCCGCGAGCACAACGACGTGCCGCTGCTCGTCCTCACCGCGCTCAGGCACCCCAACCCCCGCTACCCGTGCACACAACTGATGAGATTGTCGCGGCCGGACTTACCGCACAGCAGATCGATCAGCTTACGGCTTCCGGGTTCGTTGTGCTCGATCACGCGGAAATTCCGCTGCTGACATCAGAGGTAGTCAAACTGCGCAAACCTTCAAGCCTTTCGCTTGAGGTCGCACGCGATCAGATACGCTCCTTCGGGTCGCCGTCGACAGCCGATTTCAACCATTTCTACCGGCCTGAGCAGGAAACCATCCCGGAATGCTCAGGCCGCCATTGCGATGCGGCAAACCTTGTTGGATGGCCCGCACGTGCGCCTGGGCCGACAAATTGCAGCGGCAATGTGACTGTCGGCCTGATCGATACCGCGATCAATGCCGACCACGCCACCTTCGCTAAAGGTCAAGTCGAGATTGTTCGGTTGGTAGATGAAGACTTGCCCGAATCCGGTCGGCAGCACGGCACCGCGATCGCGGCCCTGCTTGTTGGCGCTGCGGAGAGTTCCACGCCGGGTCTTATGCCGGGCGCAAAGCTGATCGCAGTCGATACGTTCCAGAGAGGCGCTCGCCAGGATGACCGGTCCGATGTTTACGAACTTGTCCGCGCCATGGACCTTCTGGCGTCGCGTGGGGCACATGTCATCAATATGAGCCTGTCCGGTCCGCAAAATATCCTGCTCGAACGGCTGGTGACAGAGACGTCCAACCGCAACGTCGTTATCGTTGCTGCAGCCGGCAACAAGGGCCCGAAAGCGGACCCGTCCTATCCTGCGGCGTACCCGCAGGTCATTGCCGTGACTGCAGTGGACCGCAACAAGCGTGTCTATCGGCGCGCCGGTCGCGGCGAGCACATCGACCTGGCTGCACCCGGCGTGGAGATATGGACGGCTGCTTCCGTCAGCGGTGCAAGGCTTAAAACGGGTACGTCATTTGCGGCCCCGTTCGTCACAGCCGCGGCCGCTCTCCTGCGATCTAACGGCAAAGGCATGACCAGTGCGCAGGTGCACGAGACGCTGACCGGATCTGCGCAAGACCTTGGTGACCCTGGCAAGGATCCGACATTCGGTTGGGGCTTGCTTAACGCGAGCACACTGTGCGCTGCAAAAATGTAGGATCGGCGGAGCCGTCTTGAAGATCCGGCAGGTCTGCCGCCGAAAAGTCGCATAAGATGCAGGAGGGAACGACTTTGCCGCGGTCAAGGTAAGTGGGTCAATCAGCTTCTCTTCAGGTGCCGATCGCGGCTTCGCGAAGGCGCGGCGGACGACATCGCCATCGTTAGAGGCGTGTTTGCGAGCGAGATCCAGTAAAGGGGCATGTCGCAGACGCGAGGTGTTCCTTAAAGGAAGAATGTGTTAAAACCTCTGCTATTGTGAGTCTTAGCAGAGGAAATGTCACGAAATTGGATATGGCTGGCACCCAACGAGCTCGCGCACTCGAACTCCTGAAAGCACAGCCTATGCTGCGACTGAAGGATTTCGCCGCCCACGGAATTGGTTCGGAGACACTTGCGCGTCTCGTGCGGGACGAAGAGGTTGTTCGTCTGGCGCGCGGTCTCTACCAGCTTCCCGACGCTGCGGTCGACACAAGGCATGCCCTGGCGGAGGCATCGGCGCTTGTGCCGAAGGGAGTAGTCTGCCTGACCTCAGCGCTGCAATTTCATGAGCTGACGCTGCAAATGCCTTCGGCTGTGTGGATGGCGATCGACCGCTCGGCTTGGCGCCCGACGATCGACTATCCACCTGTTCGGTTCGTACGCTTCGCCGGGTCCGCTCTCACCGAGGGCGTCGAACGGCATCGTATCGAGGGCGTCGAGGTGCCGATCACAAATCCCGCGCGCTCGATCGTTGATTGCTTCCGCTATCGGGCCAAAGTCGGCCTCGACGTTGCGCTGGAGGGCCTGCGCGAGGGACTTCGGCAGCGCAAGACCACAAGCGACGAACTCTGGGCATATGCGAAAAAGGCCAGAATCTGGTCGACCATGAGGCCCTATGTCGAGGCGACGGTGGCTGATGACGCGTGAACCAAGGAAAAACGTCGGAGCGTCGGTGCGCGCCCGGCTGCTGGATCAGCCTCGCGCGGAGCGTCAGGGCTTTCAAATCCTGCTGACGCGCTATGCGCTCGAAAGACTCCTGTACCGGCTGAGCCTTTCCGAGCATCGGAACCGCTTCATCCTAAAGGGCGCGATGTTGTTCGTGACCTGGTCGCCGATCCGTTTCGACCGACGCGGGATCTGGACCTGCTGGGCTATGGCGAAAATAGCCCGAAGGCCATAGCTGAAGCTTTCCATGCCATTTGCACTGAGCCGGTCGCCGATGACGGCGTCGTTTTCGACGTAGACGCTCTCGAAGCCGCACCAGTCCGTGAGGAAGTCGAGTATGGCGGTGTTCGCGTGCGCACGACGGCCACCATTGCAGGCGCCCGCCTTCCCATTCAGGTGGACATAGGCTTTGGTGATGCGATCACGCCTGGGCCAGTCGACATAGAATACCCGTCGTTGCTCGACGCGCCTGCGGGCTTATCCGGTTGCGACCGTGGTTGCGGAGAAATTCGAGGCTATGGTGACGCTCGGCATGGCGAATAGTCGCTTGAAGGATTTCTACGATCTCTGGCTGATCGCGGAGACCTTCGAGTTTGAGCGGTTCGCGCTCACAGAGGCGGTGCAGCAGACTTTCACGAGGCGACGGACGGATCTTCCAAAAGAGAGGCCAACGGGTCTCAGTGAAGCCTATGCCGAAGTTTGGGATCGGCAGTGGCGTGCGTTTCTCGGTCGCGAACGTATGGCGGCCGCTCCTCTCGAACTGGCCGTGGTTATCGCTGACCTTGCCCGGTTCCTCCTCCCATTGACTGAGTTCGCGGAAGGCAATTGGCACTGGGAGCCGCGCAAGGGGTGGGCCTTGTTGAAGACGGGCCAGGAAGAATAAGAAGGTCCCGAAGGACAGGGCGCTCCCATCGGCTCGGCCGCTTTAAGGTATCGGCTTCATTGCAGTAATGGTGATCTCGTCTTATCTGCCCAAAATTCTGCAAATTTCAGACCGCATCTTGGTTTGCCGGCAAGGGCGCATCGTTGAAGAATTCGACGCCGACCGGGCCAATGAGGAAACAGTAATATATGCGGCTGTACACTGATAATCTCGGAGCGCAGGTGAACTCTGGCATGAGGATTTGACCCGCAGACGGCTTAGTTTATCACGAGGAAAACAGTTATGCCGCTGTGTTTGTGCCAGGAATATTGGCGTCACGGCTGCCTACCGGTTGGCCGACCTAACGTCAGGCCGCAGCCGCAAACGTATTACGTTTGCCCTCCCAAAATCGCCGCATCGAGATTCAATTGTGCGCAGAATCATGCACCCGCATTTTCACAGTTCCTAAAATAACGGCATCCAAGCGGGGCCAACGGTGCCGCATGCTGGACCGAGAAGTAAGAAGCGCTGATAAAAGTACATGGACACGCGTTTTTTGGAAACCCCGCTTGCCGTACTCGAACGGGGCTCAATCGCCGAAGCTGGCCGATATCATAGCCTTCGATGATCGAGTGGTCGATTTGCGGGCCTGCAGCAGTTCCGACAAGTCCTGCATTGACCCATGGTGGGCCGAGATCGACGACAATGTTTCGTCATCGCTGGCAAATCGGCCGGCGCTGGATAGGTCTGCTTTCAGCAAGCCGCAAAGCCGATCTCTACGTCCGATATGCGGCGCGAAGCGGTCGGTGAGGATCGGGGCCGGAAGGACTAAGCCGCTCGCGCGGCAATGGCGCTTGTGACAAGCGTTTCGCCTGCTGATCGACCGTGGTTCTTTGTGACTCGGGTTCCTGGCCTG
>NZ_FPBI01000047.1:0-19369 GCF_900116595.1 Mesorhizobium sp. YR577
ATGCTGCTTGTCGATGCGGTGCGTTCCGTCGATTGGCCCTCAGACCTTGGCCGTTCATTCTTTTGGGGCGGCTGCGAGCACAAAGCCTTTCGGGCAATACATCGCATGCTCCGCCTTGACGTAGGATTGCCCCGTGATCGGCAGGTTCTGTATTCCCATTGGCATCGAACCCTCAGCGAGGAGCAGATTGTTGCTATAGGTGCTGAGGCCTATCTTCCCGACTAGAGCGGATCCCTACGCTGCCATTGGATCGTGGAACGCAGCCTTGCTTGGCTCAGACACAATCGTCGGCGCAGCAAGGATTATGAATATCCTCTTAGACATTCCGGGCGCCTTGGCGGATTGGTTCTCATCTGCGCCAGGGTAATCCGCTGACCATGTTTTTATGTGCCAAGCATGGCTTTGGCACTGTCGGCATCCGTCACGATGATCGTTGCCAGTTCCGCTCTGGCGATCGCATGAAGAACTGCATGCTTGTGGGCGCCACCGGAAGCGACGATGCGGCAGGGAATCTTGCGGTAATCGTCGAGTTCGGGAGAAAGCACTTGCCCATTGATGGGGTGATCGATGGGACTACCCTCGATATCCAGATAGCGGCCTAAAAGATCCCCGACGGCGCCGGCTGCGATGAGGTCCTCCACCTCTGTGCCGGCGGGCAGGCCATAGCGCACCTGCAGCGACTGTCGGGAAACGTCTCCAACGCTCAGATAGGAGACATCGACATCGTGTGTCTGGAGGAAAATCTTGCGGAAGACTGATTGCGAGATGATCGCATCGCGCGATTGCGGGCTCTCCGCATAGACCGGCGCCACGAAATAGTGGCACTGCGCCTTCAGCACCTGGGCGAAGCCGCGCACGATCTCAAAGGTATTGATCTCCGATCCATAAGTCAGGCCGCCCATCATGGAGCGCACGTCGATCTGCGGTTCGTTGGCCGGGCTCATGTGCTGCACGGTTTCGCGCAGCGTTGCACCCCAGCCGATACCGATCGAACCTGGCTTCTGCGTCTGGATCAGCCGGTCAAGATAGGCTGCGGCACCCCTGCCGATGACCGAATGAAGCTGCAGGGGATCGGCGGGCGTCGGAACCACAATGGCGTCCTTCAGGCTGAAGCGGCTGCGCAACTGCGCCTCCAGCTCGATATTGGCGGCAAGGGGTGAACTGAAGCTGATCCGGACGATCCCATCTTCCAGAGCTGCGGCCAGAAGCTCATTAACTCTGCGGCGGGTCAGATTCATCTGCTCGCCGATCTGCGCCTGCGTCAGCCCCTCGACGTGATAGAGCCACGCGGCCTTGATCATCAGCTCCTGCTGCTCCACGCGATACCTCCTCCGCGTTACAAACGTCACATGCATGTAACATTTGTAATTTAGTGCTTCTCCTATCCCGGCTGGCGACGATTGTCACGAGTGACGACTGGTCGGCAATCGATTTCTCCTGACACGCGGACCTGATCTTTTCATGACGGTAGATCTTCTCATTTTTGATTGCGACGGCGTGCTGATCGACAGCGAGCCGGTCGCAAGCGCTACGTTTGCCAAGTCGTTGCGGCGCGCCGGCGTCAATTTGAGTGCGGACGACGTCCATCGCCGCTTCACCGGCCTTTCGGAGAGCGAGAGCCGGCGCATATGCGCCGATGAATTCGGGCTGGTGGATGTGGACCGTGTCTTTTCCGACTGGCAGGCGCAAATCTACGGCGAGTTCGCGCGTTCGCTGCTGCCCATGGCGGGTATGACGGAGCTGGTGCGTTCGCTGCCGCATCGCAAATGCGTGGCCTCCAACAGCACGATGGAGCGGCTTCGCCGAAGCCTCGGTCTTTTCGACCTGTGGAGCGAATTCCATCCGAACATCTTTAGCGCCGATATGGTGCGGCATCCCAAGCCCGCGCCGGATCTCGCTCTGCTTTGCGCCAAGCAGCTCGGGGTGGAGGTCGAACGAAGTGTCGTGATCGACGATAGCGCCATTGGCATTCAGGGCGCCGTTGCTGCCGGGATGAGAGCGATCGGCTTTGTCGATCCGGCAGATCCACGCACGGGACGGCATGCCGTCCTCGAGAAAGCAGGGGCCTCCTTCGTTGCCGAAGGTGCGGATGAACTCGCCATTACGATCAATGCGATTTCACCAGCCCTTGTGCGCAGAATGCCAGTCACCACGCTTACAGGTTGAATTCCCGAAGACAATGCGGATGGCAGCATCCGCGTCGGGCAGATGTCACGAAAACTTCATTCCAGCATTAAGAAACCGACACACCGCCGGCCGTACAAGCAAGGCCGCATGGAACCCGATCACGAATTGTCGGCCATGGAAAAAGGAGACCTCCAAATGATTTCACTTAATAGGCGCAGTGCCCTTGGTTTGATGGGGGCTACCGCCGGCTGCATTATACTGCCACGCATCGCCATGGGTCAGGCAACGCGCCCTTCCGTGACGATTGCCGTGCAGAAGATCACCATCAACGGCACGCTCGACATCTGGAACGAAGGTTCCAATGTCGGCGAGCGCGTATTCTTCCCGAACCTTTGGGAAGGCCTCATCCTGCGCAACTGGATGGGTGATCAGGGTCCTCTCCCGGGGCTTGCCACCGAATGGAAGCGCATCGACGACAAGACGGTCGAACTCAAGTTGCGCCAGGGCGTGAAATTCCACAATGGCGATGAACTGACGGCTGACGATGTCGTGTTCAGCTTCTCGCCCGAGCGTGTCTTCGGCAGCACGCAGCCTGCCGGCGGCAAGACGATCTTCGAGGCAGACCACAAGCCGACAACCGTTAAGGAACTGCCGGCCACCCTGCCGGGCAACGGTCGCCGCTTATGGCCGGCGCTCGCAGGCGTCGAGGCCGTGGACAAGCATACGGTGCGCTTCCACAACGCAACGCCGGACGTGACGATCGAAGGCCGTCTCTATGCCTTCGGCAGCCAGATCACCAACCGCCGCGCCTGGAACGAGGCCAAGGCCTATGTCGATTGGGCACGAAAGCCGATCACCACCGGGCCCTACATGGTCGGTGATTTCAGGCCCGACGTCTCGCTGACGCTGGTGGCGTTCGACGAGTATTGGGGTGGGCGTCCGCCGCTGGCCGAAATCCGTTTTGTCGAGGTGCCGGAAGTGGCATCGCGCGTGAACGGCCTGCTGTCGGGCGAATACGACTTCGCCTGCGACTTGCCGCCGGACCAGATCGCTACTGTGCAGGCGGCATCTGGTCTCGAAGTCCAGGGATCGACGATCCTCAACCACCGCGTCTCGGTCTTCAACATTGAGAACCCGATCCTTAGGGATCCGCTGGTCCGCCGCGCCATGACCCATTCGATCGACCGCCAGGCGATCATTGACGCATTGTGGGGAGGCCAGACCGTGGTCCCGGCCGGGCTTCAGTTCCCATTCTATGGCGACATGTTCATCAAGGACTGGACTGTTCCGGAATTCAATCCGGAGCTGGCGCGCGATCTCCTGAAGCAGGCCAACTACAAGGGCGATGCGATCCCCTACCGCCTGCTCAACAACTACTACACCAACCAGACCGCGAACGCACAGATCATGGTCGAGATGTGGAAGCAGGTCGGCCTGAATGTCCAGATCGAGATGAAGGAAAACTGGGGTCAGATCCACGATCCGGCAGGCGTGAAGGGCGTGCGCGACTGGTCCGCTGGCGGCACCTTCAACGATCCGGTCTCCGGCATCGTCAACCAGTACGGCCCAAACGGCGAAGTGCAGCAGAAGAAGGACTGGACCAACGCTGAGGCCAACCAGATGGCGGCGATCATGGAAACCAGCACAGACCGCGCCGCCCGCAAGAAGGCTTTCGCGCGCATGCTCGAAATCTGCGAGCGCGAGGATCCGGTCTATCAGGTCCTGCACCAGAATGCGGTGTTCACCGGCATGAAGTCTTCGCTGAAGTGGAAGGCTGCACCTGCCTTTGCAATGGACTTCCGCGCCTCGAACTGGGCGAGCTGATAGTCCGCTCCGTCATTGCTTCGGCAGTCTTTGAGCTGCCGAAGCAAATTCTTTCCAGCGCACAAATCGTTGCTTGTCCGGAAACGGACAGAACGCAGCTTGAGAGGGAAACATGGGCGCAGCAATATCCAATCTGGTGGAATTGCGAGACCTGAAGGTCGCGTTTGACGGCATTCAGGTTCTGCATGGCATCGACCTTACCGTAGGCCGTGGCGAGGCGCTGGGGCTTGTCGGCGAATCCGGTTGTGGCAAATCCGTCACCTGGCTGGCCGCACTCGGGCTTCTGCCTGGCAAGGCCAGCGTCAGCGGGTCCGCCAAGCTCGACGGGCGCGAGCTTTGCGGCGGTCCGCGCAGCACACTGGAATCGGTTCGTGGCGGCCGCATCGCCATGATCTTTCAGGACCCGTCGAGTTCGCTGAACCCGGTGCTGCGGATCGGCCGCCAGATCACCGAGGCGCTGGCGTTGCATCGCGGCCTGAGGGGCGATGCGGCGAGGATGGAAGCGCTGCGGCTGATGGATATGGTTGGCATTCCCGACGCCCGCAGCCGTTTCGATCTTTACGCCCACGAATTTTCAGGCGGCCAATGCCAGCGGCTGATGATCGCCATAGCGCTGGCCGGCGAACCCGACCTGCTGATCGCGGACGAGCCGACCACGGCGCTCGATGCGACGATCCAGGCGCAGATTCTCGACCTGCTGATCCAGCTCCGTGCCGAAACCGGCATGGCGACGGTGTTCATCAGCCATGATCTCGGCGCGGTGTCGCAGGTCTGCGAGCGGGTGTGTGTTATGTATGCCGGCCGCATCGTCGAGCAGGGAACCGTAGAGCAGCTATTCACTGAGCCCCGCCATCCCTATACACGCGGCCTGTTCGACGCGATCCCGCGGATCGACGGCCCCCGTCAGCCGCTGATCCCGATCCCGGGTACGGTGCCAAACCCGAAACACCTGCCCGCCGGATGCGCCTTTTCTCCGCGCTGTTCGAGGGTGCTGCAATCCTGCCATACGGAACTGCCTCCTCTTGTCCCGCAAGAGGACGGCCGCCTTCTTGCCTGTGCGCGCCCGGTTTCGCCAGCGCCCGTCATCCACGCGGCGAAGCCCCGGACACCCGCCCGGATTGTCGAAGGTGCGCTGCAATGACGCCGCTGATCGAGGCCAGGAAACTTGTGCGCATCTATCAGGTACGTCGCGGGATTTTTGCACAGCCGACGCCGGTGCGCGCCGTTGATGGTGTTTCGCTGGCGGTGATGCGGGGTGAGACGCTGGGTATCGTCGGCGAATCCGGCTCCGGCAAATCGACGCTGGGGCGCATGCTTCTCGGCATCGACCCGGTGCAGGCAGGCGAGGTGCGCTTCGAGGGGCGGGCGATGCCTGAGCTGCGCACGGCCGAGTGGCGCGCCCTTCGTGCGAAGATGCAGCTTGTCTATCAGGACCCGCTTGCAGCACTCGACCGGCGTCTGACGATCGCGTCCCAGATCGCCGAACCGCTGGAAATCCATCGGACCGTTCCGAAAGACCAGCGCGGCGACCGCATCGCCGAACTGATGGCGGCGGTCGGCCTGCGCCCGGATCAGGCCGGACGGTTCCCGCATGAACTCTCCGGAGGACAGCGCCAGCGTGCGGTTATCGCGCGCGCGCTGGCTTCGTGCCCGAAGCTTCTGGTCTGCGACGAGCCGGTTTCGGCCCTCGACGTTTCGATACAGGCGCAGGTCGTCAACATGCTGCGCCAGCTTCAGGAACAAAACGGCATCGCGATGGTCTTCATCAGTCACGACCTGAAGGTCGTGCGCAACATCGCCGACCGCGTGGCCGTCATGTATCTCGGCCGCATCGTCGAGGAAGCCTCCTCCGACGTGATCTTCCGATCGCCGCGGCATCCCTATACACAGGCGCTGGTCTCGAGCGTGCCCGTGCCCGGCAAGCCGCTGGAGGGTCGCGTCATCCTGCAGGGTGAGCCGCCTAACCCCGCCAACCGGCCCTCCGGCTGTGCTTTCCACCCCCGCTGTTCCATGGCGCGCGATATCTGCCGCACCACCACGCCGGCGCTGCGCCAGATCGAGAACCGGCGCACCGTTGCCTGCCATATCGTGGCGGATGGCGCGGTTCCGGTCGCAGCGTAGGGGCATGACATGATCAGTTTCGTTCTCACGCGCCTGCTTAGGGCCATCATCACCATTCTGGCGGTCGTGACCTTTGCCTTCGTCGTGCTGCGCATGTCCGGCGACCCGGCCCAGGTCATGCTCGGCCCCGACGTGCCGCAGGATGTAATCGACGCATTCCGCAAGGCGTGGGGCCTCGACCAACCGGTATGGGTACAATATCTGGCCTATCTCAAATCGATCTTCACCGGCGATTTCGGCGTGTCGATGCGCGACAAGGCGTCCGCCCTCGATCTCGTGCTGGAACGGGTGCCCGCCACGCTGCAACTGACGATACCCGCGCTGGTCCTCAAGCTCGTCATCGGCATTCCCGCCGGCATCTACGCAGCACTTCATCGGCAGAGCTTTGCCGACCGCGGCGTCATCCTGCTCGCGATCCTCGGGTTCACCATCCCTTCCTTCGTCATGGGTCTGATCCTGGTGCTGGTCTTCTCCATCATTCTCGGCGTGTTGCCGTCCGGCGGCCAGGATACCTGGATGCACGGCATCCTGCCGACGATCACGATGAGTATCGGCGGCATAGGCATCCTCGCCCGTTTCTCGCGCAGCGCTATGATCGAGGTAATGGGCCAGCCCTTCATCCGCACGGCCTCGGCGAAGGGGCTGAGATGGCATGACGTTGTCTGGAGCCACGCTTTGCCAAATGCCGCCGTGCCGATCGTGACGATCGTCGGTTTCATGGTCGGGTCGCTGATTGCCGGCGCGGTGGTGGTCGAATCGATCTTTTCCTGGCCGGGCATAGGGCGATTGCTGATCGTATCGGTCAGTAATCGCGACCTCGCGGTGGTGCAGTGCATCCTGCTCGTCATTGCGGCGACGATGGTCGTCTCGAACCTGATCGTCGACCTGCTCTATGGCTGGCTCGACCCGCGTCTGCGTTCGCGCGGGGCGTATTGAGGAGATGGGAATGGCGTCGGTGGATCTCTCGCGGACTGAGCGAACGGGCAGGGGAGGTGAAGGCTTCATCGCACTCATCCGGCGCAATGTGCCGCTGAGCGTCGGCCTCGGCATTGTCTGGCTGACGGCAATGGTGCTGATTGCCATTTTCGCCGACCAGATTCGCCCATACGGCATCACCGCGATGGACCTTACGAGCCGGCTTTCGCCTCCCGGCAACGTGAAGCATTGGCTCGGCTCCGACGAACTGGGGCGTGATGTGCTTTCGCGGTTGATCCAGTCGATCCGGGTCTCGCTGATCATCGCCTTCGGGGCCACGATCTTGTCGGCGGTGTTCGGCACCGCGCTCGGCTTTGCTGCCGCCCAGTTCCGCGGCGCGGTCGAGCATCTGGTGCTGGCGCTGGCCGATTTCCAGGCGGCCCTGCCATTCCTGATCATGTCGCTGGCGGTTCTGGCCTTCTTTGGCTCCTCGACGCTGCTGCTGGTTTGCCTGATGGGCTTTTACGGCTGGGAACGCTATGCCCGCATCGCGCGGGGTCTTGCCATCTCCGCCAGCGCGCAGGGCTATGCCGCAGCCGTCGTGCAGCTCGGCGCCACGCCGGCGCGGGTCTATCTTCGTCATATCCTGCCCAATGTCGCTTCGACGCTGATCGTGTCGATGACGCTGACTTTTCCGGAAATTATCCTGATGGAAAGCGGGCTGTCATTTCTCGGCCTCGGCGTGCAACCGCCCGAAACCAGCCTCGGCAATATGGTCGGCTTCGGCCGTGAATACCTGACGCGCGCACCCTGGGTCATGCTGGCGCCGGCAGCCGTCATCATGCTGACGACGCTGTCCATCTCGCTGGTCGGAGACTGGCTGCGCGACAAGCTCGATCCGACGGTGCGCTGAACAGCTCCGTCGAACCCGTAACGAGGAAAAAATTCATGACGCTGATCACCGGTCATCGCGGCGCCCGCAACCTCTGGGCCGAAAACTCGCTTACGGGGTTTCGCAACACCCTGGCGCTTGGCGTGGATGCCGTCGAATTCGACGTGCACCTGACGAATGCGGGCGAACTTTTGGTCATTCACGACGCCACGCTCGACCGCACGGCGGAAGGCACCGGGCTGGTGCGGCGGCTGACTCCCAAGGCGCGGGCAGGGGTGAAGCTGAAAGGTACGGCCGAAATCATACCGACATTCGCCGATGTGCTGGGCGTCCTTGCACCCGCTGCCAGGCTTGCGCTGCATGTGGAGATCAAGCTCGACGAAACCGGCACGCCATATCCTGATATCGCCCAACGTGTCGCGCAGGAGCTTGCCAGCTTCGGTGTCGAGGAAAGAACGCATCTGACCTCATTCGATATTTCCGTTCTGGAGGATTGCCGCCGCCATGCGCCGCACGTAGAGCGCTTGGTTTCGGTCAATGCTGCCTGGGCCGAAAGGCAGGGCGGGCTCGCAGCGTTTCTTGCGCGCGTCGACGACCTTGTCGACATTGTCGCGATCCATCACGAACTGATGGAAGCGCAATGGGACCTGATTGCCCGGACCTTGCCGCTCGAACGGCTGTGCGTCTGGACCCTGAATGACGAGGAGACGATCCGCCAATGGCTGGAGCGGGATATCGGCCACCTGACATCGGATAGCCCCGACATCGCGCTAGCCATTCGCGCAGCGCGGTCCACTAGGTCAAATCTCCTGCACCCGACGCACTGAACTCAACAAGATCGGAGACAATTATGAGCAACATCATCGCAACTGGCTTCAATTCGGGTTCGGCCGACGGCGAACTTGACAGCCTGGAAACCGACCTTCGCCGGCTGGCCGGCCTCGGCGTCGACACGGTCGAACTCGGACTGACCAGCATCGATCTCATCGCTGGTGGACGGGTGATAAAGGAGCGGCTAGATCGTCTGATGGCGCTCACCCGCCAGTTTCCCTTTCGCTATACCGTTCACGGCCTTGTCTCGTCCAATTTCATGGACCCGGTGACGTCGCGCTATCAGCTCGACGCGGCCAAGGCCCTGATTGAGATATGCGACCAGATCGATGCCCGCATCATTGTCCAGCATGGCGGCTGCCTGCGCGCCGACCAGATTGCCGAGCGCGCAAGTGCTGACCTGCGCGAACGCGAGGCGCTGTTCGAGCTTGCCGAATTCGCCAGGCCTTATGGCGTGCGTATCGCCTTCGAAAACATCTTCACCACGGAACCGGGTCAATATCGCCAAACTCCGGCCGAGCTTGCAGAGACAGTGAAGACCGTCAACCATCCCAATCTCGTGGCGCTGATCGATTTCAGCCACGCCTACATCGAAGCAACCTATCGCGGGCTGAATTTCCGCGAGCAGTTGCGCGCTATGGCGCCGGTGACGGGCCATCTGCATGTCCACGATTCCTTCGGCCGTCCGCAGGGTTTCTACAAGGCATACCATCCGCAGGAATCCACCGCACTTGGCATAGGCGACCTGCACATGCCGCTCGGCTGGGGCGATATCGACTGGGAGGAAATCTTCAGTGAGCTGGAATTCCTCCCGGATACAGTGCTGATGATGGAGATCGGGGCACGTTACCGCAGTGAACAGCCGGCCTGCCTGGAGCGCGCGAGACAGCTGATCGCACTGAACAACAACCGCCTGTCCCTAGCTGCCGAATGACAGCAATCTAGAACCGTCGAAGCCCTCCGCAGTTCTTTACGCCGGTGGTGATGATAGCCCGGCAAAGACGTCTTGAGACGGCGAAACACGTATGTCCATGCAACAAGGCCGTCCGAAATCGCTTCGTTCCGCGGTGACGGGCCTGGTTAGTCTTTGACGGGTAGCCGCGTTACAAGCGCGGCCACATCGATCAGCTCTTTGATGAGAGGGTTTGCTGGCTGGCGGTGGCCTATGGCTATGATGCAATCGTCCATATTGGAGATTTTGCGGAAGGTAACGCCGGGCCGGGCGTAGAAACGCGCAGTGCTTTCCGCGGTTATGCTTATGCCTTTACGCAGGGCCACGGCCTGCAATTCAGAATCAACGGTGGCGGCTTCGAACACGACGCGGGCCGGCTGACCCTGCCGGTACTGGCTGGCAAGCCAGTAGTCGCGCCATACGCCATTTCCCGGTGCGGCGATGAAGGGTTCGTCGAGCAGTTGTTCCACCCGAACCGTATCTTGCAGGGCCAACGGATGACCGTCAGGCAAACAGGCAACGCATTTCTCCCGGGCGATCTCTACGATATGTATGCCCGGCGTATCGACCGGCGGACGGAAAATGCTGCAGTCCACGAGTTCGGTCGACAGTCCGGCATCCGGATTGGTGAAGTCGTATTCGACGAATTCGAGCGTTGCGTTCGGCCGGCGCCGTTCGAATTCCTGGGTGATCTTCGGAATGAATTCCACGGCAGTGCCGATCAGATACCCGACCCTGAGGAAATTGTGTATCGACAGCTGGAGGGCTTTTACCTCCTTGTGGAATGTCTCCATCGAGCGATTGAGCTTGTGGGCATATTCACAAAGTATCGCGCCGTCCTTGGTGAGTGAGACGCTACGCGTGGTACGCTCGAATATTTCGAATCCCAGCGTCGCCTCAAGTTGCATGATTGTTTGCGACAGCGCCGGCTGCGAGACCGCCAGCCTTTCGGCTGCTCTCGCGAAGTTCTTCTCACTGGCGACGGCGAGCAGGCACCGGATGTGACGAAGCTGGATATTCATAAGCGACATGAATTAATCCTTTCGCTAATCGTCCTTGTTGTCAACGCGTCTCCGCTGCTTAATCCACCTCATCGGAGACGAGAGGAAGCATCGATGAACGTCGCGCAGATGACAGTAAAATCGGACGAATATCGCATTGAGGAGGGGAAGCGTTCACTTATCCATGACCCTCTTGACGGCGACAACACCAAGATCATGCTCGTTCGGGCGCGGGGTTCATATGTCTGGGATGACAAGGGCAATCGCTACCTGGATTGTACCTCCCAGGCCTGGTCGAACAATCTCGGCGCCAACGACCCGCGCGTGGTCGAAGCCGCGATCGCCCAGCTTCGGGAAATCACGCACGCACGGCCGAACTTCAATACCAAGCCGCTGCTGACGCTGACGTCCAAGCTTCGCGATCTTGCACCCGGTGACCTCCACCGCATCGGCTATGCCTTGCATGGCAGCCTTGCGGTGGAAATGGCGATGAAGCTCGCCCTCAAAAACCGCCCCCATGCTCAGAACATCATCGTGCTGCAGGACGCCTATCACGGCCGCTCGATCACCACGATGGCTGCGAGCTGGCCGCATCCGAACAACCCGTTCCTGTCGCTTCAGCCGCGCTTCACGCGGGTCCCACATCCCGATCCCTATCGGCCGCGCCTTGGCCTGGACCCCGAGACCGACGTCCAGCTCTGCCTCTCGCTTCTCGAAGACACGATCGACCGTGGCGTCGATGGTGGCGTCGCCGCGATCATGATGGAGCCCATCATGGGCAACGGCGGGCATATCGTCCTGCCGCTGTCCTATCTCCAGGGCGTTCGGGATATATGCGACCGGCGCGGTATCCTACTGATCTGGGACGAGATCCAGAGCTGCTTCGGCCGCACAGGCAAGATGTTTGCAGCCGATTTCTACGGCATCGTTCCCGACATCATGACCTTCGGCAAGGGGATCGGCGGCGGCTTCCCGCTGGCCGGCATCTTTGCCAGTGAAAAGCTCAACAAGTTCGATTCCGGCGAGGACGCGCTGACCTTCGGATCGTTCCCGGTCGCCATGGCAGCGGCAGTCGCGACGGTGGATGCGATCATCGAGGACAACCTTTGCGACAAGGCGCATGAGCTCGGCGAATATGCCACCGCGCGCCTCCACAAAATGGCCAAGCATCGCAAGCTCATCGGCGATGTGCGCGGTCCCGGCCTCTTCGTTTCGGCAGAGCTCGTCAAGGATCGCGAGACCAAGGAGCCTGCGCGCACGGCCGCAAGCGAAGTTTATCGCCGTGGGGTCGACAGGGGCGTGCTCTTCGGCGAAAGCCGTTATGCAGGCCTTGGCAATCTCATCAAGATCAAGCCTCCGCTGGATTGCTCGATGGAGGACATGGCCCATGCGCTCGACGTGTTCGACGAAGTACTGGGCTCGATCGAGGCAGACGGCATCGCCTGACGCTTCGCTCCTAAGCGAAATCTTCCGGCGGGATCGCTGCCGGAAGGTCCGGGAAAGAAAAGACGTGCATAAGCGCGCGACAGTCAGTGAACAGACCGACAAAGGGGATCAGGACTATGCTCGACAAGAAATTCACCCGCCGATCCATTCTCGCTGCCGGTACGACGGCAGCCCTTACCATGCCGTTCGTGCGACCGTCCTGGGCAGCACCCGATCGGGTTCGCGCCCTTATGTGGGAGGCCTATCTGCTTCCCGACAAGATCACGGCTTTCGAAGATACGCACAAGGTCAAGTTCGTGCCGAGCTTCTTCGACGGCAATTCCGAGGCCTACAACAAGCTCCGCGTCGGCGGCTCGAAGGAATTCGATCTCGTGCAGGCCGACGGCTTTTGGCCGCAGCTCTATTTCCGGGAGAATCTGCTGCGTGAAGTGGACTATTCGAAGGTTCCGAACGCGGCCGGCTATCTGCCCGAATTCGCGCCCGAGACGTTCAAGGTTCTCTCCGATCCGGCTACAGGCAAGAAGATTGGCTTTCCCTTCTGCTGGGGCGCCTACGGCATTACCTATGACGCCGGAAAGGTCGCGCCTGGGAAGACCGAGACGCTCGAATGCATGTTCAACGCGGATTATTCCGGCATGCTCTCGACCAGCTCCCGTTTCGAAGAGAACATCGCGCTCGCCGCTCTCCTGGTCACTGAGCGCCTGGGCAGCCGCGACCAGCCGCGTCCTGACGGTAAGTCCTTCAACCCCTACGTCCTGACCGACGCGGAACTTGCCGAGGTCGAGAAGCTGCTGATCCAGCAGAAGAGCCTGCTCCTGACACGCTATCAGGACAATCCGACCCTCTTCCAGCTGCTGCAGAGCGGTGCCGTCGTGGCGGCGACCGAGTTCGCTCAGGTTTTCCGTCAGTTGCTTACGGCAGAGAGCCAGGGCGCGCCGGCAGTCGATTTCCGCCATGCGCTGCAAATGAAGGAAGGCGGTCTCGGCTGGGTCGATACCTGGCTCGTCACCTCTGGTGTCGAAGACGGCCCGAAATTCGATCTCTGCAACAGCTTCATCGACATGATGATCTCTTCCGAAGTCATGAAGAAGATCGGCGAAGTTGCGGGGTGCTCGACCACCGTGGACCTGCGCGCCATCTCGACGGAAGATGAACGCAAGCTGTTCCTGATGGACCGCTCGAGCGAGATCACCGGCCTGTTCATGTTCGATCAGCCGTCCTCACCTGAAAAGTGGGAACGTGTGTGGTCGAACGTGCAGGCAGCCTGAGCGATCAAGACTTAATCATACCAAGTTCGTCGGCCGGGGCGCTTTTCCTGCCCCGGGCCGCCGTCAGGATGGGTGCTTTTCATGAGCCAGACGGGTTCCTACATACGAATTGACAACGTCTCCCGCCGCTATGGCGCGGTGCGGGCGCTCGACAGCGTCAGCGTTGACATTGCTAAGGAAGAATTCATCGCCATTCTGGGGCCGAGCGGATCGGGCAAGAGCACGCTTTTGCGTCTCATCGCCGGCCTCGACCGGCCGACCGAAGGCCGCATCCATTTCGAAGGCGAGGACGTCACCAATCTGCCGCCGCACAAGCGCGGCATCGGCATGGTGTTCCAGGAGTTCCTGCTCTTCCCGCACCGCACCGTGCGCGAGAACCTGGCTTTTCCGCTCAGGATGCGGAAGGAACCGCAGGCGGTGATCGACGAAAGGCTGGAATGGGTGGCAGGCGTCCTCTCGCTCACGACACTGCTCGACCGCTACCCGAGCCAGCTTTCCGGCGGCCAGCAGCAACGTGTCGCGCTCGGGCGCGGCCTCGTTGCGCGGCCGACCCTGCTTTTGCTCGACGAGCCGCTCGCCAATCTGGACCGGGAACTCCGGCAGGAAATGGAGATCGAGATCCGCCGGTACCAGAAGCAGCTCGGTATTCCCTTCATTTATGTGACGCACAACCAGGAAGAAGCGCTCAGCATGAGCGACCGCATCGCGGTCATCAACAATGGCCGGCTCGAGGCGCTTGGAGAGCGGCAGGCGATCTACGATCATCCAGAGACGCCCTTCGTCGCGCGCTTCGTCGGCAAGTCGAGCAAATTCCAGGGTGTCGTCGGACAGGATGCCAAGACGGTGCGGCTCGCGCGCCATGATTACGAATTCGCGCTTCCCGCGGGTGTAACGTTCAGGGCGGGCGACGCCGTCGATATCTTCGTCAAGAATGAACGTTTCGACATCGCGTTGAAATCTGAAGGTGGGGCCGGCATTTCCTGTACCGTCGTCGATGTCGTGCTGCGGGGGCCGTTCCTTGAATATATTCTGGAAACGGACAGGGGCGACGCCCTGATTGCCGTCAAACAGAAGCGGAACCCGCTTCCGGTCCAGGAGCGGGTTCTCATTTCATGGAAGCCGTCCGAGTGTCACCTCTTCAACGCGGGAGGCTGACCATGCACAACGACGTCATCCGGCGCCGCCTGTTTCTCGATATTCCGAGCGTCTTCCTGCTGCTCTTCTTCGTGATGCCGCTAATCGCCCTGGTGGTGCTGAGCCTCTGGCAGACGGAAAACTACAAGATCGTCCGGGAATGGACGTTGATGAACTACGGCACGCTTGCGACCGAAGGCGCATACATCACCTTCTTCCTGCGGTCGCTGGCGATGGCCGTCGGCGTTGCGGTGGCGCTGGTCGTCATCTCCTGGCCGATCGCCTATTTCATCGTCCGCTATGGCGGGCGCTACCGCATCATCTTCTCGCTGCTGCTGGTGATCCCCTTCCTGTCCGGCGAGGTGCTGCGCCTGATCGCGCTGCAGGGCATGCTGGGTCCGTCGGGGCTGGTGAATGGGGCGCTCATCCGCATGGGCGCTGCACCGCTCAGGATGATCATGTATTCCAATGCCGCATCCTTCATCGCCTTCGTCTATCTCTACCTGCCGCTCGTCATCACGACGATCTATCTGTCGCTGATCAATTTCGATTTCCGCCTTGCGCATGCAGCAAGCGCCTGTGGCGCCAACCGCTTGCGCGTCTTCACCGAGGTGATATGGCCGCTTAATCTTTCGGGTACGATCGTCGGCTTCATGCTGGCCTTTATCCCGACGCTGTCGGCCTCGCTGGTTCCGCGGTTCCTGGGAGGGCCGAACGGCACGCTCTACGGCATGTCGATGGCGCAGCAGTTCGGCGAATCCGGCACCTGGGCGCTGGGTGCAGCCATGGGCGTGGTGCTCTTCGTCTTCTCGGCCCTCGCCCTCGCCATCTTGAGCTTCGGCGTCGATCTGCGCCGCACGGGCTTTACCGGACTTGGGAGGCAGTGAGATGAGACAGCACTTCTCCGATACGCTGATCAAGTGGTTGCTGGCGGCATTTTTGGTCGTCGTGTTCGCCTTTCTCTACATGCCGATCGTGCATATTCTGTTTGCCTCGCTGTCGAGCCGGCCGAATTTTCCCTATCCGCCTGAGTTCAACGTGGCGAGCTATGTGCGGCTCTCTACCAACACGGTCTACCAGAGCGCCTTCTTCAACAGCCTCATCCTCGCCTCTTGCACGGCGGTGCTGTCCACCTTGCTCGGCTTTCTCGCGACGATCGGCGTGCTGCGGTTCGGCGATAGGTGGGCTCTGTTCTATGCGATCTTCTTTGCAGCGCCACTCTTCGTCGCGGAAATCCTGCTCGGCATTTCCAGCATGGCGCTCTACTACCTGCTCTTTGAACTGCAAGGAAACATGCTGGCTGCCATCATCGCCAATACCGTGCACTGCTTCAGCTTTTGCTTCCTGATCATGGCGGCGATGCTCTACAAATACGACTGGCGAATGAATGAGGCGGCGATCGTATGCGGCGCCTCGCCCTTCCGGTCCTTCATCGAGGTGATGTTGCCGATGACCTGGCCCGGCATCATGGGAAGCCTCATCACGGCATTCGTGCTCTCGCTGAACGGGCTCGACGTGTCGTTTTATCTCCTTGGAGCGACGCCAACCATGCCTTCGGTAGCATGGGGAGCGCTGCGTTATGGTGTGAAGCCGGAGCTCTACGCTCTGTCGTCGCTGATCAACCTGATCATCTTCGCTCTCGTCATCGGCCTGCTGATTTCGATCAGGCTGAAGCAACGTACAGGCCAAGGTTAGGATGTTCCGTCACCCACTGGCCTGCTGGCGCCGCAGCCATGCAGGTGTCCGCACTGGGCGGATTGGATCTGGCGCGGCCGATGAGAAAATCCGCAGTCGCTGGCGGCAGAGGATCGAATAATTAGTCGCTGAGCATCGCGAGGGCGCAAAGTCGCATAAGATGCAGCCTGGAATGGTTCGAGCCTAGAGTGCCATCGGGTCAAAATTCCCAATCGACATGATGCAGACTTCCAATTATCATGGCCAGGAGTTCCAGTTGCAGGGTTTCTGACGATGTATAAGCGGCTCGTATCCGAGCGGGTGTAAGAAGCTCTGTCCGATACGCCTATCGTGCTTATAGCAGGACCTCGCCGAGCGGGCAAAACGACGCTTGCTCGAACAATGGAGGGAGCAAGCCGTACCTACATCACTCTTGACGATCAAACTGTGTTGGACGCAGCTCTGTCGGATCCGACAGGATTCGTCCGCAGGATCGACAAGGCAATCATTGATGAGGTGCAACGCGCCCCGGACATCTTACTGGCGATCAAGAAAACAGTTGACGAAGATTATCGGTCAGGACGCTTCCTACTGACTGGATCGGCCAATGTCCTGACCTTGTCTCGTGTCGCCGATAGCCTGGCTGGGCGCGTTGAAACAATTCGAATGCTACCGCTCGCCCGAGCGGAGAGGGTGTCGCTCCGACATTCCTGCAACGACTGTTCACCGGAAACTTGCAAAGCTATCGAGAAGCAGTGCTCGGCGATGACCCGGCTACGTTTTGCCAGAAACTTTCTGGTGGAGACTTCGAAAAAAATATGAAATGCGGCGAGGAGGAAGGCGCCGCCTATTCGAAGCTTCAGAAACTATGGGCGTCTGTTCCGGAGAGGCGCAAGACCGAATGTCACAACATCGATTACGATCCCAACACCGGTGCGGGCTCTTACGCCCTTCATCTGCTGTGTATAGAAAAGGGGAAATAGATAGGCAGTTTGCGCTTACACTCCCTAAATGACGGCTCCCTTGCGAATGAGCGAAAGATATTTTTCATGACACCGCGCCCACCATAGCGGGCATGCCATTCCGTCATGAGATTGCGGTCCCAGGCGCCGAACTTCGTGGAATCGGATGCGCAGGCCGTGCCCGCGTCGCCCCAAACGGCCGCGTTGCGGATAGCCAGCGTCGCATTCGCAACCCGTGCGCAGGCCTCTCTCAGGGCCGGTGCATGGATGAAGCGGCGATGAACATGCAGCACAGTTCTTCGTAACTCACATCGGGTGTCGCACCCGCAACCCGCTTGATCCCAGCATTCGTACCGAGCGCATAGAGGCACAACAGAAGCCGTCGATCCAGCGTCTCTCTCGACAGGGAAACCCTCGACGCCGATGTTTCGAAAGCATCCAGAAGGCCGGTATCGAGCGCTGCCTCCTTCAGCACGTCGAGCAGTCCGGTCATCGGCCAGCGGCCGCCGATCTCACCTTTGATCGCATCGAGCCCCTTCGGCTCTGGCGCAGGCTTGAACGGTGTGATCGAGATACGGTTTTCACCGCGCCACAATAGCCGGACCTTGTCATTGTCCGGAATATTAGCATTGAGGAGCAGCAGTTCCTGCTCAAGCTCTGCACGGATGGCAGACGTAAACGTCCTCGCGTTCGGTGTCAGGTTGAGCCCGGAATAGTAGGCGTCACGCCGGATTTCGAAATCCTTGGGAAGATCGTCATCCGGGTTCCGGTAACGGTCAGCGCCGACAACCCATATCTCCTTGGAGCGAATGCGGTCACGCAACTGGGTGAGGACACAAAGCTCATAGCTGATCCGATTCACACGTCCATCGTCATCGATGACGGAACTGCGCCACCTGGCCGGAATAACCTCATCGACCGGAATGTCCTGCATCGGCACAAACCGGCAGCCGTCGTCCACCTTGCTCCGAATCCAGTCGAGCGCCGCGAGCACCGGACGCCACACTGTGTTGTTCGACCGGAATTCCAGGACCGAAAGCAAGTCGGGCAGCATACGTCGGTAATGATTGGCCCAGGATGAGCGCATCACCTTATAGATGCGCCGATCGAGCGCTCCTTTCGCCGGGCTCTCCTTGACGATCGCGGCCAGTTTGTCCTCGCCGACGATCGGGAAAATTACATCGCAGACGCGACCGGACGGCTCCTCGATCGAAGCGCTGGCGATCTCGACCAGGAGTCGTTCCTTTCCGTAGACCCGCTCGATATCCTTTGCGATATCGCCCACGACCTTGCGTTTCGAGCGCGTGCCGATCTTATGGACCGTCTCGATCAGAAGATCGACCATTGCATCCGTCAATTGCGCCTCACGCGACAGGAGATAAACAGCATACAGCCCAATCTGCCGCGCGGGCGTATGCCGCCGCATCTCCGAGGCCTTTTCGCCGTAAACCCGGCGAACAATCTGCTCTACCTACCCAGGCCTTGCCGGTCGTCTGGAGAGAAGATTCCGTGGCAGAGCGAGTTTCTGGATGAAGGCGAGTTTCGCCGTCATGCCGAGGATGTTGTCGAGCGTCGCCTGGCCGGCGTCGCCTTTCATCGTGTTGAATCCCGTCTGGCCATCCGGATCGGCAATGGAAGCCTCCAGCAATGCGACTGTATCGGTCGAAAGCCGGTCTTGCACGCCGCCCAACCAGCTTTCCAGATAGTGCTGCCGTTGCGACCGCACCAGGCGCTCCAGTTCCTTGAGTGAAGGTCCGTAAATACGCCGGTCCCGTCACCACAGGAAAACATGCTCGAGCATAGCGCTGACCGACTGCCCGCTCGGGCACAGTTCATCGGAGATCCGGGATGTCAGTTGCTCTCGATCGTCCCGCCTAAGACGCCGAAAACCGAGGTGCTGCAAAATCTCGGAGCAATGTCGGCGGGCGGTCCGGCCGGAGAAATCGTAATGGTTCACAGCTTCAGCATCGAGGCCGAGTTGCTCGGCCAGATACAAAACACCATCAGGGGAAACTGCCGCACGATCCTGTACGAAGAAGCCGTGCGCGGCGAAGAATTTAAGCTGGACCGCAAACCCCACCTGCGCCAATTCCGGCACGCTGCTCACAAACGCAATATCCGAAAAGTCTAGGGTTCAGACTCAATCATAGCCAGAACGCGACGAGGGTAGCCAAGGCGACCGCAGATAAGAAGTTTCTGGCAAGCTTGTCGTAACGCGTTGC
>NZ_FPBI01000021.1:0-92700 GCF_900116595.1 Mesorhizobium sp. YR577
ATGCTGCTTGTCGATGCGGTGCGTTCCGTCGATTGGCCCTCAGACCTTGGCCGTTCATTCTTTTGGGGCGGCTGCGAGCACAAAGCCTTTCGGGCGACGCGGTCTTGAATAAACCGCAATGGGTATTCATATAGAGCGGGTGTAGCGCGTCCCCATCATGAGGTTGATGCGCGGAGGCTTTCCTTTTTGTCCGACCACGGATGTACTGGCGAGTTGAGAAGTTAAGCCGCACATCTCATCTGAGACACCGAAGCCGTTGGGAATTTCCCGGCGGCTTTTTCGTTTGAGCGGGTTGCCATTCTTCGTCCTGCGATTAGATCAGGAACGGCGACCAGTCGCCCTGATCTATGATCTGTCCGAATGTTCCGAAACAGTTCTTTCGGGTGAGGCTATCGAGCTTTCAGGCCTAAATCCCCCGCAGAGTTTCGCCCAAAGAAGGATCGCCCACACCTCTGAGAGAGGCGGTAGTGATGGTCCCGATCTGGTCAGCCAGTTGATATGATCCTCAACTAGCAGCGGATGCTCCGAGAGAGGAAGCTGTTCCACAGCTTCTGAGCCAAGTTCGCCTCGATCAACTCGTCGACCAGGACCCGGTGCCGGCCGATCCAAAAGATTCTTCGGGCGGCACCCTGCCCTGCCTGGCGATCAAACTCGGTCGCACAAAAACCACCGCGGCCGATGCCGACGCGTTTGTGCTGCTGGTCGGCCGGCCGGTTCTAGCGCTCAAGGACTGGATCGCGCGCGCCGGCATTTTTGAGGGCGCCGTGTTCAAAAAGATCGATCGCTGGGGCCATCTCGAACGCCGCGCGCTGACCCCGCAGGCGGTCAATCTGATTTTAAAACGCCGGGTTGCCCAGGCCGGGCTCGATCCGCGGGTGTTCAGCGCCCATGGGCTGCGCTCCGGCTATCTCACGGAAACCGCGCGCCGCGGAATTTCTCTCCCCGAAGCCATACAGCAGTCGCAGCATCGCTCCGTCCAGCAGGCCTCATGCTATTACAACGACGCCGAACGGCAGCTCGGTCGGGCAGCGCGGGTGATTACATGATCCCCGGACAGAGCGCGCATATTGCGAGATACGGCCCGCTAAGAGCGACTTCCGGGAGGCCGCGAGTTTCAACGGTGTGGGTGCAGATGCTTTGCCATGGGAGCAAGGCTGATCCAACGACGAGCGGTTTCCAAAGCCAAGAAAATCAAGCGAAGTGACATCTCCGACGTATCTGCGTATTTTGACAAACTGTAATTTATACCTTACAAATCCCCATGACGATATTGAAGCAGACCGCCACGTTCCGGAAGTGGCAAAGACGGTTGAAAGACGGAAAGGCAAAGGCTGCAATTGCCATGCGCCTGCATCGTCTCGCATCTGGAAATCCTGGCGACGTCGCCCCGGTAGGAGAAGGCGTTAGTGAGTTGCGTATTCACTATGGTCCCGGCTATCGCGTCTATTTCCAAAATCGCGGTGAAACTATCGTCGTGCTTTTGTGCGGGGGTGACAAGGGTACGCAGGAAACTGACATCAGAACGGCCAAGCGACTGGCCTCCGAATGGAGCGAAGACAATGGTTGAAAAAATTCTTGATTTTGATCCCGCTGAAATGCTCGATTCGGATGAGGCCGTTGAGGCGTTTTTGTCCGAAGCCATGCAAACTGGTGATGCAAAGTTCATTGCATCTGCATTGGGTGTTGTCGCCCGGGCCAAGGGCATGAGTAAAATTGCCCGACAGACAGGACTGGCCCGTGAGCATCTTTACACATCGCTCAGTGAAAACGGCAATCCTACCCTGGAAACGACGCTGGCCGTTATGAAAGCTCTAGGCTTTCATCTCGAGCCTAAGCACAATATCGCAGCCTAACCATTCGGATAGGCTCCTGTTGCGACGATCCGTATCAATGCGTCGGTCCCAAAGTGCGGGAGTCGCCCTCTCCTACCGCGACGGCTGGGTGTGTTCCGGCCCTTTAATTGCGGCTAATGGTCAAGCATTTTCTTTTCTTTCGTTCGGAGAATCATGACAGGGTCGATATGACTCGACGTGTGCAACGAGTTCGGATGATCCGACGTCAGCCGATTCAACGAGGTCACCGCAACCACCGTCCCGGCGTGGACATCACGAGCTCCGCAGGGAAGGTTCGAGAACTGGTTTGCGATTTGAGATGCTACGCCATAATCGAGCGCGGAGACGATGTTGCTGGCTGGGATCGAACTGGGCCTGCGTTGCGAAGTCTCGGCAGGCTCGTGTTCCGTCGCGGACGTCGATTTTCCGCTTCATTGACGATCATGGCCGCCTTGCGTGAGACACGCCGGCCACTGCAACTCAACGCGGTTTGACCTGGCACGTACAATACCGCACATAACCCCGGACAGGGACAGATAATTCTGGACTGCACACCGCCTTTGTCCTTTGCGGGCAAACCATCATCCGGAATTTCTCCGCGATGTCTATCAAGCTAGCTGTTGATTGCCGTCGCATGAAGCCGTGGCTTTATGGAAGTATCGGCTTAATGCGGTTTATAAATCCCAGCATGCGGGATATTGTATCTCGATAATTGACACGTTTTGCATTTAGCCTGATCATGAAAGTGGCTTTCCAGCCAGGGTGACAGCATTAGATGGTGTTACTGCAAAATCATTGAGGCTAGGCGAGCTATGACGGCCAATGCGGAGATCGACCTGCCGTTTACGAACGGCGTGAAGCGGGTGAAACTCAGCCATCCGTTGCGCTGGGTCACCGGCATCATCTGTATTATCTTTCTGGCACTCCTGTTCCGAGCCTTTGCCAACGGCCAGATCGAATGGTCTTATGTTGGCCAGTTTCTGACTGCCAAGGCCATCCTGTTCGGGTTCGGCAATACGCTGCTGATGACCGTTCTTGCCATGGCGCTTGGCATCGCGCTTGGGCTCCTAGCCGCGTTGATGCGTCTGTCCGACAATCCCGTGGCAAGCACGGTGGCAGGTGGGTACATCTGGTTCTTCCGCGGCACGCCGGTCTATCTGCAACTCCTGCTCTGGTTCAACCTGGCGCTGATCTTCCCGGTGATGGGCATTCCGGGTCTTTGGGAAGCGCGCACCGTCGATATCATGACGCCATTCTGGGCAGCATTATTGGGCCTTGGCGTCTGCCAGGGCGCCTATACGGCCGAAGTGATCCGGGCGGGTATTCTCTCCGTCGATGCGGGTCAGGTCGAAGCCGCCAAGGCGATCGGCATGCGCCGGTCCCAGGTCTTGCACCATGTCGTGCTGCCCCAGACACTCCGTGTCATCACGCCGCCTATCGGCAACGAAGTCATTGGCATGTTGAAGCACACCTCGCTCGCAGCAGTCATCAGCTACCACGAGATCATGCACACGGCGTCGATGATCTATTTCGTCAACAACCGCGTAATGGAAATGCTGATCGTCTGCTCGATCTACTATCTCGCGACGGTGACGCTGCTCAGCATCGGACAGTCTTTCCTCGAAAAGCGCCTGGGGCGGTCGCTCAGCCGGTCGTCGGCCAAAGTCAAGATCGAAGAGGGAGTGGGCGCATGACGCCAGCCATTCTGTCGCGCGATCTGCGCAAGTCCTTCGGTAGCGTTGAAGTCCTGCGTGGCATCACTCTGGATGTGCAACCCGGTGAAGTCTTTGGCATCATCGGGCCGTCGGGAAGCGGCAAGAGCACTTTCCTGCGCTGCCTCAACAGTCTGGAGACGATCGACGGCGGCGATCTCTACGTCAGTGGCGACTTCGTTGGCCATCGCTTGGAGGGCGGCAAACTATATGAACTAAATGACCGGCAACTCGCCGCCCAGCGCATGCGCACCGGCATGGTATTCCAGCGCTTCAATCTTTTCGCGCATATGAAGGCACTTGAGAACGTCATCAGCGGCCTGACCATCGTCAAGAAGATGCCGAAGGCGGAGGCGATGGCAAAGGGCCGGCGCCATCTGGATCAGGTCGGGCTCTCCGGGCTCTATGATCGCTATCCAGTCCAGTTATCCGGTGGCCAGCAGCAGCGTGTGGCCATTGCACGCGCCATCGCGATGGATCCGGAAGTTCTGCTTTTCGACGAGCCGACATCCGCACTCGACCCAGAACTCGTCGATGAAGTGCTCGAAACGATCAAGGCGCTCGCCCAGCAGGGTCGTACCATGGTGGTCGTGACGCATGAGCTGGCCTTCGCTCGCGACGTCTGCGATCGCATCGCCTTCATGGATAAAGGCCAGCTCGTCGAATGCGGACCTGCTGCCGAACTTTTCGGTGCGCCGAAGATGGAGCGCACGCGCGACTTTCTTCAGCGCTTCCACCTCTCAAACAAGCAATAACCAACGAAAACAAGGGAACTAAGATGATTAGAATGCTTCTTTCAGGCTGCGCACTTGCTGCCGTCCTTGCCATGGCTGCCGGCGCCGCCTCCGCGCAGGACGATTTCAGCGCCGAGGTACCCGCCAAGTTCAAGGATGCCGGCCAGCTCGTCGTCGGCACCAGCCCGACCTATCCGCCTCTGGAGTTCAAGGATCCGGCGACACTGGAGCTGAAGGGCCTCGATATCGATCTTGCCGAAGAGATCGGCCGCCGTCTCGGCCTCAAGGTCGAATGGCAGGAACAGTCCTTCGACCAGCTCATCAATTCGCTCGACACCAGCCGTATCGACATGGGTGCATCGGGCATGACCGATATTCCGGCACGGCGCGAAAAGACTGATTTCGTAGACTATTTCTCCACCGGTACGCAGCTGTTCACCATGCCGGGCGTTGGCGACGATCTGGAAAAGGTCGAGGATGTTTGCGGAAAGCCGGTTGCCGTCAACCGCAACGGCATCTTCTACATCCGTCTGCAGGACTTCAATGAAAAGGTCTGCAAGGCTAAGAGCCTGCCCGATGTCCAGTACGTGCTCGTCGACAAGACCGCGGATGCGCGCCTCCAGCTGATCCAGCAGCGCGCGGTAGCCGCCGCACAGGGCGTCGATGCCATCCGTTACCTCAATGAACATGAAGGTTCCGCCGACAAGGGCAAGTTCAAGCTGATCGGCGAGCCGGTCGCCATCGACTATGCCGGTTTCGGCTTCGCCAAGGCCAATGCGGAACTGCGCGACGTCGTCGCCGACGTGGTCGATTCGATGATCGCCGACGGCACCTACACCAAGATCTTCGCCAAGTGGGAAATGCCCTACGCCGAGGTGAAGGCGACGAAGATCAACGGCGAACCCCGCGCCAAGTAAGCGATCGCGTCATTGCGCCGCCGTGAAATGCGGCGGCGCAAAACACCCGTAGGAAAATGCCGTCTCGCCTCAGTAGGGGCAGCAGCACACAGCAGGACCCCAGCCATGACGGCGCGTCTATTCGCCAGCCTCGATACCGTTTTCGACCACCTCGGAGACGAATTTGCCGACCAGTTGACCTATCCGGGCATCTATCGCGGTTCGCCTCTCAGCGTCTCTCCAGTCGTCGTCGAAGGTGAGGGTGGAGTGTCGGTGGTCATCAGCGAGGCAGACTCGGATGCCTGCCGCGTCCTGAAACCGGGCTTCCAACGCCAAGTCTATGGCCGCTATTTCTCCTGGGACAAGGATATGGCGGCACCCGTCACGACCTTTGCCGAGGCGGTGCGAAAGGCGGTGGGCAGCAGCGTGCTCGCCTGCGAGGCAACGCTGCCGGTAAGCCGGTATCAGATGCTGGTGGACAGCGGGCCGGTCACGCTGTTCGGATTGCCCGATCACCAGCCGCTCTTCGTCTATGAGAAAGCCCGCTTCGAGATCGAAGCGCAGTGGATAGCCACGCGCAACGCCGATGTTGCCGCCTTCGCGCCTTTCATACGCGCCCTGCCGCATGGCGAGCGGCTTCTCGAAGCCGCCACTGCCCATGCACGCGGCTTTGCCCCGCTCGATGCGCTGTGCGTGGAAAAATCCTTCGATGCACTTTATGTGACCGCTCCGCACGAGGTGGAGATGTTTACCAGCATGCCGGCGAAGGTCATCGAACAGCATGGTATCTCCGTGCTGTTTGCACCGCAGGCCACAACGATAACCCTGTTCTCGACCGAGCCGCTGCAACGCGGCGACGTCGTGGCACGCGGCAGGTGCGACAGCCTTGCTGCCGTTCTCCGGAAAGCCGGCCACGCCCGTATCGGATATCAAAGGGACCATTTGTCGGTCGGCGCGCATCTGCTGATTGCCGAAGCGAAGGTATCGCTCGACGATGCCGGCTATGTCCTGAAGCGCTGGCAGGACCGTCGCGCCGGCGACGATCTCGTCTACTTCATCCTTGCCGGCAACGCCGTACTGCATGGCATTGCGGCAGCGCGCGATTTCTTCCGGCGCAACGCCGAGGGCACCATCACCGAACGCGATCTGGTCGCCGTCTATCATCAGGCGGTCAAGCGGTTTGCAGCCAAGTACGGTTTCGAAGAACGCGTCTTTTCTTACTTCGACATCGTGCACTCGGGCGCTCGCACCTTCCTGCCCGCAACCGCAGGCGACTATGCGGTTTCCCCCACCGACCGGACGATCAAATTCGACATGGGTCTGGTCGTTGCAGATGCGTTCGGCTGCCTGCGCGGCTGCTCCGACATTGCCCGCACCATTTGTACCGAACCTGAAATCGCAGCCCTGCACGACCGGTTGCGAGCTATTCTAGTCGAAGACCTGATCCCGGCGATCCGGCCAGGCATGAGCGGACACGAAGTGCATGCCATTGGCGTGGAGAAGCTGCGCCCGCTGGAAGGCGAGCTGCGCAGGCTTAATCTCCTGCCCGAGGGCAAGGGTGTCGAGGGCTATCTGCGCGACTGCGGCCATACCATTCAGCGCCAGACCATCTCGTCGGTCTATTTCCTGCCGGGCGTGACGGAACGGGTCGAGGACGGCATGCTCGGCTGCACCGAATATGTCTGGCCGATCGGCGATGTGCTGATCGCTGTCGAGGACGGCTATCTCATTACCGAAAGCGGCGCGATCCCCTTCACCGCGGATGTGGCGTCGTGACCTCTGCCAATGCCTATGACGACGAGTTGGTCGGCCTTTTGAGCGAACTCGTTGCCATCGAGAGCTATTCCGGCGCCGAACAAGCTGTGCAACATCGCATCGCAGAATGGTTCCGCTCCGAAGGCATGACCGCAATTATCGAGGATGCGGACGGTGGCCTGAAGAACGTTGTCGTCGAGGTCGACGGTCAACCCGGCGGCCCGACGCTCTGGATCGGCGGTCACTGCGACACGGTCGGCATCGCGTCGGACTGGTCGCGCACGCCGCATGAGCCGCGGATCGAGGAGAGCCGCCTCTACGGGCTCGGCGCGATGGATATGAAAGCAGGGCTGGCTGCCGCAATGATGACGACCCGCGCGCTTTATAAAAGTCGCGAAAGCTGGTGCGGCAAACTGATTTTCGTAGCTCTCGCCGACGAGGAAGCCTATTCACGCGGCGCTAACGCCTTCGTGCGCAAGGATCGCGGCATCGATGCGGCCATCATGTGCGAGCCGCATTTCGACGACGTCGTGATCGGCGCGATGGGCAAGATCAACCTCAAGGTCGAGGTGCGGGGCCGTTCTGCCCATGGCTCGCGCCCGGAACAGGGCGTCAACGCCGTCATCGAGGCAGCGCGTCTGCTGGTGGCAATCGGCAGCCTGGATCGCTTCGCGCATCCCGACTTCGGCAAGGCAAGCCATTGCGTGCTCGATGTCAGCTCGGGCGATGGGCGCTACGAAATCCGCGTGCCCGACCTGTGCCGCTTCACCATCAACTGGCATTTCATGCCCGGTGAAACGGTGGAAGGGTCGGTCGCATCGATCGAGCGCCTTGCCGCTGAACTCGGCTCTCCCGCGCAGTTCACAGTCACGGTCGGCGAGCCGCGCTACGAAAGCTTCTGGCTCGGCAAGGAACACATCTTAGTCACGGCATTCGCCGATGCCTATCGCAGCGTCATCGGCAAGGAGCCGGATCTCGCCTTCGGGCGCGGTGTTTCCGATGCGAATATTTTTTGCGGTCGTGCAGGTATCCCGACCATCCTGTTCGGTCCCGGCGGAGCCAATATGCATGCCGGCGACGAGTGGGTCGATCTCGACCAGCTTCATCTTGCAGGCAGGCTCTATACCGAGTTCGCCCTGCAGTTTCTGAAATCCTCGCATGAAAGGCTCTTGCCATGACATCCGGCATCAGCGCCCTCAACTATTCCTTTGCCCAGACGCTCAAGCATGTCGATCACATGCGAACCAACTTTCCCAACCGCAAGAGCGGTCAGGGCCAGGATCTTGCCGCTGGCGAGTATATTATCGAGACCATGAAGTCATTCGGCCTAGATGCTGCGCTTCAGCCTTTCGAGACTTTCGACAGCGACATCGGACAGGCTGCCTTGCGGATCGACGGTTCGCAGGGGCCGGAAATTGCCTGCCGTCCCTGCCTTCACGTCGAGCCTACGCCAGCCGGCGGGCTGACGGCCGAACTGATCGATGTCGGCCCGGGTGCCATCAGCGACTACGAAGGCAAGAATGTTCGGGGCAAGCTTGTGCTCGCGGAAGTGTCCTATGCACCAGCGACCCCCGAAAAAGCCCGCATTGCCGCAGCGATGGGCGCGGCGGGCATCATCCTGATGAACTGGGGCAGTGATGATGGCCGGGAAATTCCATGGCGCGCCCTGAAATCGGTCTGGGGCAACCCGACACCGGAGAACTGGAACGACATCCCGCGCATCGCCGGTATCAGCATCTCCCGCGCCGACGGCATCATGCTGCGCGGGCGCCTGTCTAAAGGCTCTGTAACCCTTCACGCGGAGCTTACCGCAAAGCGCGTTTGGCGCACCCTTTACCAGCCGCTCGCGTGGCTTCATGCCCCTGAAACCTCGCCGGAGCACGAGCAGTTCGTCATCGTTTCGGGCCATATCGATTCCTGGGATCCGGGCGTCACCGACAACATCACCGGCATGTCGGTTATGCTCGAGATCGCACGACTTCTGTCGCGGCAGCGCGATACCTTGCGCCGCTCTGTCGTGTTCTGCTTCTGGAACGGCCACGAGGTCGCGGAAGCCGCTGGCTCGACCTATTTCGTCGACAGCCACTGGGAGAAGATCAACAAAGACGCCGTCGCCTATGTGAACATCGATTCGGTGGGCATGAAAGGCACGAGCGAGTTCCACATCAATTCCTGCCCGGAGCTTGCCGCCTATTCGCAGACGCTCTCCAAAGCCGTCTTCGCGGATACCCTGCCGCAGAAGGTCACGACGCTGCGTCGCGTCGGCGATCAGTCCTTCTTCGGTATCGGCGTCCCGGCCGTTACTGGCCGGCACAGCTACGATGCCGGTGTGGTCAAGAGCCAGAACGGCGCGACGCTCGGCTGGTACAATCACACCGAGTTCGACACGATCGACGTGATGGACGAGTCCGCATTGGAAGCCGACCTGGACTGGTGCTCGCGCTATGTCCATTCGCTAGTGACGAATCCGGTCCTGCCGCACCGCTTCTCCTCCCGGATCGCTGATCTGGAAACCCGCTTCGCCAAAATGCTCGACGGCAGGGACGACCCGGCGGAGTTGTCGCGCATTCCCGAAGGCCTTGCCCGTCTCCGAACCGATATTGTCTGGCTCGACGACTATCTTGAGAACGAGGCCGCAACGAAGACTGCCGCCCATCGCGAGCGCGCCAATCGCCTCGTGCTGCGGCTGGCACGCAATCTCACTTTCATCTCCAGCTCAGCCATCGGTCGTTACGGGCAAGACAGCTACGGCATCAGCACGCTGTCCAAGCCTGTGCCGCTGCTCGCCAGCCTCGACGATTATCGTGCGCTGCCGGCTGATGCGACCGAGGCGCGGTTGTTGTGCACCAAGTTGATGCGTCTGCGCCAGTCCATTACCGATGCGCTCGAGGCAGCCCACGGATTGATCGACGATTTCCGGGCGCTCAGCGATGCGCTCACCGGCACTGCCTCGGCACACGCAGCGGAGTAATCCAATGTCCCGCTTGATCCACGTCATCAACGCTTCGAGCCGTACCGATACGGGCATCACCGAAGATATCGCCAAAAGCCTCGCCTGGACCGAGGCGGAAAGGCTGCCGGCCTTCAACTGCCTGACGCTGGCGGATGGGCCTAACGGGATCAGCACCGCGCGCGACAGCGACGACGCGGCTCCGGCCGTCTTGCGCTTTATCGAGCGCGAGGCTGCGCGTACTGAAGTGGCGGGTTTCGTCGTCGCCTGTTTTTCCGATCCGGGCGTCCACGCTGCGCGCGGCCTGACGGGCAAACCGGTTGCCGGTATCGGTGAGGCCGGATTTGCGGCGGCGCTCAGCCTCGGTGACCTCATCGGTACGATCGGCGTTGCTGCCGGGCGTGGCGCAAAGAGCATGCGTCTAGCCCGCCACATGGGAATCGCGGCACGCATCGCCGGCCATCGTGGCCTCGGCCTCACCTATGACCAGCTGCAGCATCCGGATTTCATCACCGAACGAGCGATCGAAGCGGGCAAGGCGCTCCGTGAGGACGGTGCCGAAGTGCTGTTGTTCGCCGGCGCCGGTCTCGCGCGCTACGTTGCACCGGTCGAGAAGGCTGTCGGCCTGCCCGTCATCGACCCGACGCAAGCCGCGGCCGGAATCGTGCTTGCCCAGATCATGCAATCCGCCAGCCGGGCCTGAGACCCGGGTGCTCGAAGAGGAAGGACTGTCTCATGGACGACAATCTCGCGACAAAGCCTGCAAACCCCGCACCCGCCGCGCCCGAGTTTCCCTGGCCAAGCGGCGCTACATCTGCTCTCTTTCCTGCCTTCGACGTCGATTCTGAATCGGTGTGGCTCGGTGCGGATCCGCAAAACGCCAAGCGTCTGATCACCATGTCCTATGGCGGCTATGAAGCCCGCGTTGGCATTCCCAAGATCCTCGAGGTGCTCAAGCGCCATGAGGTGACGGCGACTTTCTTCGTCACCGGCTGGTCGATCGATGCCAATCCTGCGGCTTGCGAAGCCATTCTCGCCGGTGGCCATGAGATTGCCCATCACGGCTATCTCCATCTGCGTCCGGACACCGCCGACGAGGCGACCCGCATCGACGAAATGGACCGCGCGATCGACGCCATGAAGCGCGTGCTCGGCATTGTGCCGGCAGGCTACCGCGCCCCTTGGGGAGAAACCTGCGTCGAGCAGATGGAACTGCTCAAATCGCGCGGCATCCGCTACTCCAGCTCGTTCCGTGACGACATCAGGCCCTATCGCCATCTCTTGCCTTCGGGTGCCGGCCCAATCGAGATTCCAGTCAACTATTCCTTCGACGACTGGAGCTACGGGCTGACGCACCGCACCAGCCCGCGTGCCATGTTCGGACGCGAGGAAGTTCTGTCGATCTGGCGCGACGAATTCGACCAGACGCGTGAATGGGGCGGCGTCACCACCATGGTCATGCATCCGCAGGTTACCGGCCGGCCAATGCGTATCCGTATCCTCGACCAGTTCCTCACCCATGTTCGTCAATTCGACGACGTCTGGATCGCTACGGGCCGCGAGATCACCGAGCATTACGAGCGCTGCGAGGCAGAAATATCGCGATGACCGTGGAACCTGTTGCGCGCTAGGGTTAGCCTAGCGACCTGAGCACAGGACTTTGACGGGAAAGAGAAAGGGCGGCCGCGCGGCCGCCCTTCTTCTTGCATGGAACACTCCAGCCGGGTTCAGTCCGACTGGAACCGCGCGCGCCAGGACACGGCCTTTTCAATGCGGGTGATCGTGTAGAAAAGCGTTGCGCTTATCAGAATGATGAGCAACAGCGTCGCAAACACGTTGGCCGTCGCAAGCGACGAATTGTAGGCGAGCAGCAGATAGCCCAGACCCTGGTTTCCGACCACCCATTCGCCGACAACCGCGCCGATGACGCTCACCGTCAGGGCAAGCTTGAGGCCGGCGAATATCTGCGGGACGGCTGCGGGCAGCCGCACGTGGCGATAGATATTCCACAGACTGGCATCGACCGAGTGCATCAGTTCGAGATGGCCCTTGTCGGTCCCTTCAAGCCCGGCAACCGTGTTCACCAGAACGGGAAAGAACGCCAGCAGCGCGACAATGAAGATCTTCGGTTCAGGTCCAACGCCGAACCACAGGATCAGCAGCGGCGCGATGGCAATCTTGGGGATCGTCTGCGACATCACCACCAGCGGATAGATCGCGCGCCGCACCGGCGGCAGGACGAGCATTATGACGGCGAGCGAGATGCCCATCACCACGCCGAGCACATAACCCGACAACAGCACCGAAAGCGTCGCCCACATGTTGCGCGCGAGTTCGGGCGCGATGGCGATTGCCGTCTGGATGACGACGGAGGGCGCGGGCAGGATGAACTCGCGGATCGCCAGATAGCGGGTGGCGAATTCCCAAATCAGCACGCCGGCCAGGATCGTGAGCCCGGGCAGGAAGCGGTTAAGCAGGTTCATGCGCATTGCTCCGCTGCATGTTCGAGACCAGGTGGTGGTGGATTTCCTCGGCATGTCGCGTCAGTTCGGGGCCGAACCGCTCGCTCGGCCTTCGCGCGCGCGGCATGTCGATGCGGATGTCGGCGACGATGCGGCCCGGACGCGGGGCCATGACGAAGACCCGGTCCGACAGATAGGCGGCCTCGGCGATGGAATGGGTGACGAAGATGACGGTCAGCTTGTTCTGCGACCAGACACGCACCAGCTCATCGTTCATATCCTCGCGGGTGATCTCGTCGAGCGCGCCGAAAGGCTCGTCCATCAGCAGAATGCGCGGCTTCAGCGCATAGGCGCGGGCAAGTGCGGCGCGCTGGCGCATGCCGCCGGAGAGCTCGTGCGGATAGCTGTCGACAAAATGGCCGATGCCGACCATGTCGGCCAGAGCCTGGACCTCTTCCCGGCTCGGCCGGCGCCCGGCGATTTCGCCAAGAAGCGCGATGTTCTGCCCGATGGTTTTCCATGGAAGCAGCGTTGCGTCCTGGAACATCTGGCCGATGACCTTTTCACGGCGCAAGGTCGCCGGCTGCTGGCTGTTGATTGTCAGCGTGCCCGTGCTCGGTTGCAAAAGGTCGCCGAAGATCTTGAGCAAGGTGGTCTTGCCACAACCTGACGGCCCGATCAGCGAAATGAATTCTCCGTCAGCGATGGTGAAGGAGACGCCCTTCAGCGCCTCGACCGGTTCGGCGCCGGCGCGACGATAGACGAGGTTGAGGCCGTCGCCGATGATTGTACTCGATGCCGCAGTCATGCCTGACGCTCCGTCTGAGATACAGTTTGTATCCCCGCCATGGCGTAGTTCGCGCGAGCGATCGCCACCAGCGCGCCATCCTGTGTGTGGATGTCGATATCGACAAATGCGATGTTGCGTCCCGTCTTCCTGACCGTCGCTGTCGCGACGATACTCGGACCAGTGATGGGGCGCAGGTAATCGACCCGGATGTTGACGGTCGGTGGTGGGGCGCCATGGATCATGATCAGCGCGAAGTCGCCGGCTGTGTCGGCAAGAGCCGACACCACGCCGCCGTGCCATCGTCCCGTCTGGCCTTCGGACCTTTCGAACTCGGGCTTGAGTTTCATGCTCAGCGCCAGCTTTCCCGCGGCCGGATCGACGAGCGTGAGTTCCAGGCCCATGAAGGCGACGAAAGGCGACTGGCGAAGATATCGTTCCAGATCGTTGTTGACGGGCGGGGTCATGGACGAACCACAACCTTGCCCAGAACGCGTCGCTCTTCCACCCGTGCGAAGGCTTCGGCCGCATTCTCAAGCGTGTAGGTCTCATCGATCAGCGCCTTCAGCTTGCCTTGGCTCGCCAGCTCCAGGCATTTCTCGATATCCTCGCGCGTATAGGCGTTGGACCCCAGGATCTGTAGCTCGAAAACCCAGATGTAGCGGATGTCCTCGACCGGGTCGAAGCCTGCGGTAGCGCCGCAGGTCAGCACGCGGCCGCCGACACGCAGTGTTTTCAGCGATTTCACCCAGCTATCGCCGCCGGTGTAGTTGATCATGACGTCGAGACCGTTGGTCGATTTCGGGCCCCGGCGGCTGGGCTTGCCGTAGAGTGCATGGATCTCCTCGAGGAAATCCTTCTCCTGATAGTTGATGACGTGATCGGCGCCCAGATCCTTGAGGCGGGCAAGCTTGTCGGCGGAGCTTGCAAAGGCCACGACCTCCGCGCCGACCAACTTGGCAAGCTGCACGCAGCAGACGCCGACGCCGCCGCTGGCGCCGAGGATGCCGACCTTCTCGCCCGCGCTCACGCGGCCATTGGTGAACATCATCCGCAGGGCAGTCGCATAGGCTGTCGGCATGACCGCCGCCGTGTCGAAGTCGACGTTGTCGGGGATGCGGACGAGCTGATGGGCCGGAACGACGCAATATTCAGCCAGGCCACCATCGATCGTTTCGCCGACGATGCCGCGGCTGATGCGGTTGATCGGATCGACCACGACCCGGTCGCCGATGGTCCAGCCCTCGACATTCGCGCCGATCTCGACGACCTCGCCCGCGACATCGAGACCAGGCACGACGGGGAGGGGCAGTGTGATGCCGGGCATGCCGCGCCGGGTGAAAATGTCGTGGTAATTCAGCGTCGAAGCCTTGACGCGCAGCACAACCTCGCCCGGTTTGGCAACAGCATCAGGATAGTCTGTCGAATAGACACAGACCTCAGGTCCACCGTGCTTGCTGATATAGAAGGCTCTCACTGACTTACCTTTCAACTTTCAATGTCGCGTCCGCGCTGCCGATGTTCAGGCTTCGGGCGAGCGCGTTCCTGTCGATCTTGTTGGTGCCTGCAAGCGGCATTTCCGGCAGGAAATAGACCTTGCGTGGATGCTGGCAGGCTGGCCCGTTGGCGAGCGCGAAGGCCTTGATCTCGTCTTCCGTGACGGTGGCATTCGCATGCGCCACCACAAACGCCACCGGCTTGTGGCCCTTTATCTCGTCGGCTAGTGGGATGACGCTGACTTCGGCGATGGCCGGATGGCGACCGAGGATCGCCTCGACATCGCCGGGAAACACATTCTCACCGCCGCAGACGAACATGTCGTCGGCTCGGCTGACGAAGAAAAAGAAGCCATTGGTGTCACGCCGGAAGATGTCGCCGGTGCTGTAGAAACCGTCGGCGGTCATGGCCTTGGCTGTCAGGTCGGGCCGGTTGAGATAGCCCATCATCACCGCGCGGCTTTTGACTTCGAGCACGCCCTCGTCCTCGACCGGTCGCCCATCGCGCATCAGCCGCAGATCGACGTCGGGATGGGCGCAACCGACCGACATCTGCGGTGTGTCGATGCCGTCGGGATGGGGGCCGAAGAAGATAGGCCCGCCTTCTGTCGTGCCGAACCCGTTGACGATCCTGGCATTGCGGAAGATGCGCGCGATATCGGCGAACAATTCGGGACTCGAAGGTGCGGAGCTGACACGCACCAGCTTGACCTTGGAGAAATCCAGTTCGCGCAAAAGGTCGGCACGCCGCATCAGCATGGCGATCATGGTCGGTACGGCGGTGATCATCTCCACGCTGTGCTCGACGATAGCGCGTGCGAAAGCTTCGACTTCGAAGGTTGGAAGGAGGATCACCGTACCGCCGCTGCCGAGCGTCGCTTGGGAGGATGCGAGGCCGTTCTGATGATAGAGCGGTGCCGCCACAACAGTGCGCTGTGCGGTGGGGCTGGCAAGGCTGGTACGGTGGTCAAGCGCCCAGAGATGGGCGCGGTGGGAGAAGATAACGCCTTTGGGCACGCCGGACGAGCCCGACGTGTAGATAACCATCGCCATGTCGCCTTCCAGCGGGGCGACCGCTTCGAAAGCTCCGAAGTCCCGGAAAACCGACAGTGCATCTTCATCGCCGATGTCGATGTGTCGTATGGTATCCGGCACGAGATGCCGCCGGGCTGCATCGCAGAAGACCAGTTCGACAGCGGCGTCCGCGAGGATGAACGCGACCAGCTGCGCCGGCAGCTTGTAGTTGACCGGAACCACCGTGATGCCGGCGCGCAACGCGCCGTAGACGATTGCCAGATATGTCGTGCTGTTGGAGGCGACAACCGCGATGCGGCTGCCTGAGCCGAAGCCGTTGCCCTTGAGGCCGCGCGCATAAGCCTCCGCAAGGGCGTCGAAAGTGCTGTAGGAAACGTCGCGACGAACGGGACCGCTCAGATCGACGATCGAGATGCGATCCGCATCGATATTCCCCGGCAGCGCCGCGCCAAGGTTGTTGTACATGACCATCAGGCGCGATCCTCCTTGCGGAAGACGACATGCCCGCCGGCAATCACGAGACGGATGTCATCGTCGGGGCCGATCAGCGCATAGTCGGCGTCATAGCCGGGCGCGATCCGGCCCTTCTTCCCCGTGATGCCAAGGACGCGGGCGACATTGGTTGTCGCGGGACGCAAAGCCTGTTCGAACGGCAGGCCTGCTTCATGCACGAGACGAACCACGTCGCGCCACAGCACCGATGGCGGCACCGTCCTGTAGCCGAGCGCGCGCCCCTCCGTATCGCGGATGGTTGCGGGAATATTTCCGTCGGTCGAGATTGTGATGTTGTCGAGGGCTATCCCTTCGGCCAGACAGGCTTTCACCGCCTCCGGCACGTCGATGCCGGTTGGATTTCCATCCAGTTTGGAGACGCAGCACGTCATGTCGATCGTGCCACCTTTCCTGGCAAAAGCGATCGCCTGTTCGAAGACCGGCGAGAAATCGGGCGTGCGGTTGACATGTGTCGGCACGATCTGATCGCGCGGCATGCCGAGTTCCTGGACCAGCCGCTCCAAAGATTCGATCGCTTCGGGCAGCGAGCCGACATGGCAGTGAAGCACGGCGGCCTTGCCCGACATTGCGCTAGCGCGCATCAGTTGCCCCGCGAGTTCGGCGAGATCGTGCCAGGACCGGTTGGGGTGAAGTTTTTCGGCGACCGCCGATTTGGCGCCGATGACTTGGTCGATGAAGGACACGTCGGCACAGACGCTATCGAGAAGATGACGCGCCGGTAGCGGCATACCGCCGGTATAGATGAAGGCATTCAAGCCGCGGGCGCGCAACTCGTGCGCCTTGCGCAACAACAGCCTCAAGTCGCGCGTCTCGTTGTCGACGCCCAGTAGACCCACCGCCGTCGTAGTGCCGCCTTCAAAGAACATGTCGGCAGTCAGCTCGGGAACGCGGCCGAGCGGGCCGTTCGCATCCCCGCCGCCGACGAAATGAATGTGCTGGTCGATCAGGCCCGGAATAGCGCGCAGGCCTGTCGCGTCGATCTGTTCGAGGCCGGGTAGCTCAGCCAGACGGTCGGCTGTTGCATCATCGACCGAGACAGTTCGGCCGTTAATGGCGAGAATAGAGCCAGCGCCAAGCGGCTCTGGCGCATAGATATCCACACCACGAATGACTAGGCCGAGACTTTTAGAAGGGTTATGGGGCAAAGGCTCAATCCGAACGGTAAAAGGCGCGCCGGCCAAACCCGGCGCGCCTGTTTTGGCAGAAGATCAATTCTTACCGGGCAGGTAGTCGTTGGTGTAGACCTTGGAGATGTCGAGGCCCGGCTGCATGACGGCGCCCTCAATCAGGCCGCTGTAAAGATTGTTCCAGGATTGGTCGTCCATATAGCCCCAGCCACTGGCTTCCGAGCGCGGGCTCGTGGTCAGACCGGCAATAATGGTAATCGCATCCGTCAGTGTTTCACGCGGCTGGGTCGGGTCGATGCGCGCCATCATCTCCACGGTTGCAGGAATGTCGGCATTGGCTTCCTGATAGCCGCGTGCGGTGGCCGCCAGAAAGGCGCGCACCGTATCGGCGTGGTCGGCGAGATAGTCGTTGTTGGCGAGAATGACATGGCCGAGGATAGGGAAATCCGGCGTGCTGAACGGCAGGAAGACGGGGTCGATGCCCTTTGCCTTCACCTGCAATGCATGGGCGAAGGAGAAGCCCGTACAGCCATCGGCCTGATCGGTCAGCATCAGGGTGCAGACAGCCTGCGCATCAACCGATAACACCTTGACCTTGTCGGTCATGCCTTCGCGCTTCAAGCCCGCTCGCAACAGCGTGGCAAGCGTGGTGGTGTCGGAGGTGACGATCGTCTTTCCATCGAGATCCTTGAAGCTTTTTGCATCCACCTTGGCCTTGTCGACGATGACGCCGGTAGCATCCTTTTGCAGATGGTTCGCAACCACCCTGATGGGAAGATCCTTGGCGACCGCGGACAATGCGGTGTCGGCCGCGGCGATGCCCAGTTGCGACTGGCCGGCTGCGGTCGACTGGACGGCGAGAGTGGAACCGCGCAGATACTGATAGTTCAGCTCGATGCCGGCTTCCTTGAAGTAGCCCTTCTCGTCGGCCCAATAGATGCCGTACCAGGACAATTGCGGCACGTTGAAGTGCATGGAAAGGTTGATCTTTTCCGGAGCCGCCGCGGATTGCGCGCAGGCGGGAGCCGCAGCGGCAAAAGCCAGGCCGAGCGCCAGCAATGACGAGTACAAAATACGTGATTTCATTTTTTATTTCCCCTTTATGAATTCGAATTTTCTCGGACGGTGAGAACGATCTTTCCGGTGTGCCGGCCCGACTCCATATGGCGATGCGCATGCGCCGCCTCGCCGAGCGCGAAGGTCCGGTCGATGACCGGCCTGACCGTTCCAGACGCAATCAGCGGCCAGATATCGCGAAGCACACCCTGCACGATGCGCGCTTTTTCGCGCGTCGGCCGGTCGCGCAGCGAGGTGGTGAAGAGCGAGGCGCGTTTGGCGAACAACTCGCCCAGCGAAAGCTCGACATCCTTGCCGCCCTGAAGCCCGATCATCGCCAGCCGGCCATCGACCGCCAGCGCGTCCAGATTGCGCCGCAGATAGGACGCGCCCATATTGTCGAGGATCACGTCGGCGCCGTGGCCGTTGGTCGCTTCTTGCACGACGGTGACGAAATCCTCCTCGCGGTACGAGATCGCCCGGCTTGCGCCAAGTTCCTCGCAAAGACTTAGCTTGGCATGGCTCCCGGCTGTCGCGAACACCGTGCTGCCGCGTGCCGCGGCAACCTGGATCGCAAAAGAGCCGATCCCACCTGCACCGCCATGAATCAGCAGTGACTCGCCGCTGTCGAGCCGACAGATGTCGATAAGGTTCGACCAGACGGTGCATGCAGCCTCTGGCAGCGCAGCAGCGGTGATGAAATCGAGCCCTTCGGGTACAGGCATCAGCTGATCGGCCCGCACCGTGACATACTCGGCGTAGCCTCCACCTGAAACCAGTGTGCAGACACGGTCGCCGATCCGCCAGCCGTCCACTTCGCGCCCGATGTCTATGATCGTGCCGGCACATTCGATGCCGGGTACAGTCGGCAGCGATGCGGCTTTGGTGTATATGCCCTGCCGCTGCATCAGATCGGCATAGTTGAGAGCCGCCGCCTCGACGGCGATGACGACTTCGCCCAGACCGGGCTTCGGCTTTGGGAGTTCAGCCTGCTCCAGCACCTCGGGCGCACCGGTTCGAGTCAGCAGAACTGCGCGCATGGCACGGCATGACAGGGTTCTACGGCGAGATGGCAGGGCTCAGCGGAGAGAACCACTCGCCCAACATCACACAAAGATACGCCTCGCGCGAAGATCGCGCTTTTCCCATTCCGATGGGCCATGATGTTCCCTTGGTTCTCTCGCGCCCGATTTTAGAGCGCTACGCCAGTTGTTAGCGCAACTCTGCCGAAGAGCACAATTCGTGTCAATAATTGGAATATTTATCCTATATATTGGGATAATTCATGATATGACATGATTTCTGATTGCGGGTCTGCTGTTATCCGGACTGGCTGTTTGGTGGGATCGTCTGAGACGGGAGCGCCGTGAAGACGCAGGGAACAGCGGTTATCGGATTGAGGAGGATTGTGAATGAGCCTTGTGGTGGAGAAGACGTTGAAGCTTATCGAACTGGTCGCCGACGGCAACCAGACGCTCGCCGGGCTGATACGGGAATCGGAACTTTCACGCAGCACGACCCATCGGCTTCTGGCGACGCTGGTCTCCCACGGATACCTCTCATACAGCCATAAGCGCTATGAGCTGGGTTTCCGGTTTCTCGAAATTGGAGAGAAGAAGAAGCGTAGTCTCGGTTTTGTCGATATTCTTAGGCCCGCTTTGCACGAATACGCGGAAGAGATCGGTGACACGCTTCATATCGCCATTCTCGACGGTACCGACATAATTCTGGTCGAGCGTGTCTCCGGTCGACGGGAGCTTCAAATCCGCTCCCATGTTGGCCAGCGCGCACCGGCCTTCCGTACTGCTGTCGGCAAGGCTCTTATCGGACGGCGTCCTGCCAATACCTGGAACGCTTTCCTGCAGGACATTCCGGTAGGTTATCCCCGCAAGACCTCGGAGGTCCGGGCAGATTTCGAGAACGCAAAACGGCGGAACTTCGCCACCGACTATGACGAGGTCAGCCTGGGGACGTGCGGGATAGCTTCCGCCTTCAAGATCAACCAGTCGGTGGATGCAGCTGTCAGCATCAACGGTGCGACGGTGTATTTTCCGAAGGAGCGCATGAATGAACTGTCCTCTATCATAGTAGGCATATCGGCACGCTTCACCGAGATTATCGCGGCGAGCAACCAACATTAGCCTCATGCGCCAAAGCCGACAGACTTCATTGGATCTCGGCATAGCTGGAACCAAATTGGCATCACGGCGTCTCTCCAGATACTCAATGCCGCGAAAAGTCGCATAAGATGCAGAGTGGATCGCTTTCGCCTACGGTTTGAGATAGTTGACCTTTGCTACGTGCTGCTCGAGTCGAATGCTGCAGCAACGACAGATTTACATGTGAACCGGGGGTGGGACCTAGCGTAGATCTTTGTAGAAACTTTTCGCCGTCGATATCGGTGATTTTGAGACGATGGGCTGCGGTCATCCGCCGCCGCCCATCGTCACCGACATGAAGGCGCGGAAGGTGGCACCGGCTGGGCCAATGGGCCGGTTGCGTGACCACGCCAGGCCGACATCCATGCTGGGGATCGGCTCGACGAGGCCGCGCACCTCGATCCGCTGTCCCTCGAGGGACCACGGCCTGTAAACCATGTCTGACAGCACGGTGACGCCTATTCCCGCGGCCACGAGGGAACGCACCGCCTCCACGGAACTCGTCGTCAGAACGGTTTTGGGTGTGAGGCCTGCGGTGTCCCAATAGCGGGAGGCGGTTTTGCGCGCTTCGTCGACGGTCAGCATGATGTAGTCCTCGGCCGCGACATCGGCGAGGGTGATGTCCCGGCGGACGAGCAGGTGATGATCAGCGGAAAGCCACAGCCGGCGGTTTGAGCGCATCAGCACTTCCTGGACGAGGTCGTCGATATGCGCCAGGTTTGAGACCAGCATGACCGCCATGTCGATCTCCCCTCGCAGTAAGCCCCGTTCGAGGTCCTCTCTCGGAAGCTCGAGCAGCTCGACGTCGATTTGCGGATAGGTTTTGCGAAAGCGCGCATAGTGCCGCGACATGTAGTAGCCGACAACCGTATAGGTCATGCCCAGGCGGAGCTTGCCGGAGAGCCCGCTCTTTTCGCGCAGCGGGGTTCGCACCGCGGCGGCGACCGCGCCGGTTATGACCCGCGCATGTTCCAGAAATCGCGAACCCTCCATAGTCAGCCTTACGCCGGTGTGGGTGCGTTCAAAAAGCTTGACCCCCAGGTCCGCCTCCAGCCCCTTGATGGCCGCGGTGACCGCCGACTGCGAGAGATTCAGCTCGGCCGCGGCGTGGCTGACCTGGCCGGTTTCCGCCGTTGCAATGAAATAATCGAGTTGTTTCAGTGTGATGGTCATGATCTTGGCCCGGATATCTGTTTTTTTGATATCACAATCAAAAAACTACTATTTCACAAGTCCCCCGCGTTGCGTAAAAAATGCTGCAACGCCACAGAAGATGGCAGCTTCCAGGGGTAACAACACGATGACTGTCACACTGAACTGTGACATGGGCGAAAGCTTTGGCCTCTATAAGATGGGCGATGATGCCGGCATGATGCCGCTTATCGACGTAGCCAATGTCGCCTGTGGTTTTCACGCTTCCGACCCGGATCACATTCAAGCGACCGTGCTTCGCGCAAAAGCCAGCGGGGTGAAGGTCGGCGCCCATCCAGGCTTGCCCGATCTTCAGGGTTTCGGCCGGCGCGAGATGCGCATGACGCGCGACGAGGTGAGGAACAGCATCGTCTACCAGGTCGGAGCGCTCATGGGCTTCCTCAAGGCTGAGGGCGTGGAGCTGCACCACATCAAGCCCCATGGCAGCCTGTACTTCATGGCCACGAAGCAGGAAGCCGTTGCGCATGGTGTGTGCGACGCCGCCGAAATCTTCGGTGTGCCGCTCTTCGGCATGACCGGAACCCTGCACGAGAAGGTCTATCAGGAACGCGGCATTCCATTCGTCGCCGAGTTCTACGCCGATCTGGACTACGACGCTTCCGGCAAGCTCATCGTAACGCGAGTGCATGACGCCAAGGACCCTGCCGCGATGGCCGAGCGGTGCGTGCGCGCCATCACCGAGGGCAAGGGCACGACGGAAGATGGAGGCGTCTTCCCGGTCCGCTGCGAAACCATCTGCGTACATTCCGACACGCCGAATGCCCTCGAAATCGCAAAGGCCGTGCGCGACGCCATCGCACCCTGGCACTAAAGTCGATCCCAGCCGTCCCCACGGGCGGCTTTTTATCAGTTAGTCCGCAGATTTTTGGAGTTCGTTATGGCCCAGATTCTTTCGCCTCTTCCTGGTACCTTCTATCGGAGCCCTTCGCCCGACAAGCCGCCTTACAAGGTGGATGGCGATGCGGTGGCGGCGGGAGACGTCATCGGCCTCATCGAGGTGATGAAGTCGTTCCATGAGGTCACGGCCGAGGCGTCCGGCACCAACATCCGCTTCCTTGCCGACAACGAGGACCCCGTCATGGCGGGCGCCCCTCTCGCGGACGTCGACTGATGCTGAAGAAGCTTCTGATTGCCAATCGGGGCGAGATAGCAGTCAGGATCATCCGGGCGGCGCAGGATTTGGGTATCGCCACCGTGGCGGTGCATTCAGCGGCCGACACGGAGTCGCTGCATGTCCAGCTTGCCGATGAGGCCGTCAACATCGGCCCGCCGGCTGCGAAGAAGTCCTATCTGAACATCGAGGCGCTTTTGCAGGCGGCCCGCGATACCGGCTGTGACAGCGTTCACCCCGGCTATGGTTTCCTCGCCGAAAATGCCGCGTTCTCCGATGCGGTCACCGCTGCCGGACTGATCTTCGTCGGTCCATCCGGTGATGCGATCCGCCTGATGGGCGACAAGGTCTCCGCCCGTTCGGCTGCTGCGGCTGCCAATGTTCCGGTGGTGCCGGGCTCGATGGGCCGGGTGGAAGGCATCGAGGCAGCCCGCGAGGTGCTGATCGACACCGGCTTCCCGGTGATGATCAAGGCTGCCGCAGGTGGCGGCGGGCGGGGCATCCGCATCGCCAACTCGCTGGCCGAATTCGAGCAGGCCTTTCCGCAGGCCGAGGCCGAAGCGCTCGCAGCCTTCGGCGACGGTGGGCTCTATATGGAAAAGGTTATCGGCAAGGCCCGCCATATCGAGGTCCAGGTGCTGGCGGACGGAAACGATGCCATCCACTGCTACGAGCGCGAGTGCTCGCTGCAGCGGCGGCGGCAGAAGGTGTGGGAAGAGGCGCCATCGCGCGCGCTGCCTGACCGGTTGCGCGAAGAGCTCTGCGCCTCGGCGGTCGCGCTGGCAAAGGCCGTCGGCTATTCCGGCGCGGGCACGGTGGAGTATCTTTACGACGACGAGGCCGACCGCTTCTACTTCATCGAGATGAACACCCGCATTCAGGTGGAACACCCGGTCACCGAGGCGATCACGGGCATCGACCTTGTTGCCGAGATGCTGCGCATCGCCGGCGGCGAGAAGCTGCGGCTTCGCCAGAGCGATGTTTCGGTCAAGGGACATGCGATCGAGGTGCGGCTCAACGCCGAGGATCCCGCGAAGGATTTTGCACCGTTTCCCGGGCAGATTGGCGAGCTTCGTATCCCCGGCGGTCCCGGCGTGCGCTTCGACTCCATGCTCTATCAGGGCTATCAGGTGCCGCCCTTCTACGACTCGCTGCTCGCCAAGCTGATCATTCATGCCGAGACGCGGGAGGCTGCGATCACCCGTCTTGCCCGCGCGCTTCGCGAATTGAAGATCGGTGGCCTCAAGACCACCAAGCCGCTCTTTCTCGCGCTTGCCGCCGATCCGTCGGTGCAGGCCGGGGAGGTGCATACACGCTGGCTGGAAGGCTGGCTCACCGAAAACGCTGCATCATTGGCAGACTGAAAGGAGACCGATGTCGATACGTTTCAACTTCGGCGGTGACGAACACATCTTCGGTGAAGTGTCCGAGGAAATGTCGCTGGCCTCCTTCTTCACCGGTCTTTCAATGACCAACGCGGTGCGCGCAGCCGACATCAAGGGTGTGACGGAAATCTGCCCGGCGAACGCCAGTTTCCAGATACGGTTCAATCCGGACCTGATTGCGCCGCAGGACCTGCTCGTCGAGCTCAAGTCGATGGAAGAGGCAGCGTCCAAGGCAAATCCGGTGCTGAAGACCCGGATCATCGAACTGCCGGTTTATTTCCAGGATCCTTGGACGCATGAAACCTGCCTGCGCTTCCGCGAGCGTCATCAGGATCCTTCATCCACCGATCTCGAATACTCGGCTCGCATCAATGGCTATGCCACGGTGGAGGAATTTATCGCAGCCTATTCCGACCAGCCCTGGTTCGTCTCCATGGTCGGTTTCGTCGCTGGCTTGCCTTTCCTGTACCAGATGGTCGAGCGCCAGAGACAGATTCAGGCACCGAAATATCTTCGTCCGCGCACCGACACGCCCAAGCTCACCATCGGCCATGGCGGGTGCTTTGCGGCGATCTATTCGGTGCGGGGGGCAGGTGGCTACCAGATGTACGGAGTGACCCCCGCCCCGATCTACGATCCGGCCAGGAAGGTGCGCTATCTCTCCGACGAGATGTGCCTGTTCAAGCCAGGCGATATCGTCAAGTTCAAGTCCATAAGCCGCGACGACTACGACGCCACGCTTGAGGAGATCGAAGCCAATCGGTGGCAGCCGGTGGTGCGCGATTGCACCTTCAGCCTGACGGACTTCAACCGCGACATCTACGGCACCAACGCAAAGCTGACGGAGCTTATCAATGGCCGTTAAGGTAATCTCTCCCGGCCTCTCCACCTCTGTGCAGGACCTTGGCCGTCCGGGCCACTACCATGTCGGCATCCCCGAAGGCGGCGGCATGGACCGCTTCGCCACCCGCATCGCCAACCTGCTTGTCGGCAACGATCCTGGTGCGGCGCTGCTCGAAGCGACATTCATGGGGCCGGAACTCGAGTTCACGCAGGCTGTAACTGTCGCGGTCACCGGCGGGGAGCTGCCGCCCAAGCTCAACGGCGAGGAACGGTCGACCTGGGAAAGCTTTCCGGTGAAAGCGGGCGAGCGGCTTTCCTTTGGCTTCCTGAAGGGCGGTGCTCGCGCTTACATCGCCGTTTCCGGCGGCATCGACGTACCTTTGGCCCTCGGTTCGCGTTCCACCTATATTCTGGGCGCGCTCGGCGGCCATGAGGGCCGCACGCTGAAGGCAGGCGACGAGCTTCCTATCGGCCAGGGCTCCGGGATCGCCGGGCGTTCGCTGCCTGCCAACCTGCGCCGCGCGCAAAGCGCTCCGTCAGAACTGAGGATGCTTCCCGGCATCTACTGGCACCGGATCACCGAAGCCGCCGGCAAGCGGTTCTTCGAGGAAACATGGAAGGTCGCGCCGGAGGCCGACCGCATCGGCTATCGCTTCCGTGGTGGCACGCCACTGGAATTCATCGAGCGTGAGCAACCCTTCGGTGCAGGCTCCGATCCGTCGAACATTGTCGATGCCTGTTACCCCTACGGCTCCGTCCAGGTGCCGAGCGGGACCGAACCCATCGTTCTTCATCGCGACGCGGTTTCCGGTGGCGGTTATATGATGGTGGGTGTGGTTATATCGGCCGACATGGACCTGATAGCCCAGCTCCAGCCACACACGCCGGCCCGGTTTGTTCCCGTGACGCTGGAGGAGGCGCTCGTTGCTCGAGCGGAAGGCAACGCCGCATTGGCTCGCGCTGAAGAGTATCTGGCCGGTTGATATCGGCCAGGGGACTGCCGGCGGAGGAGCCGGAAGGGAGGGGATCGGTCGGCCAAAACCGGCCCCGGTGTGCCGGAAGACAAAATCCGGCGCGCGAAACGACAAGACGATGCCAGTAAATGGCGTGAATTTGGCCATCCGAGCGATCCGTTAGAGACCGCCGGAACCGACAGGGGAAGACACTCGCAACTTAGCTGGCCGCAAGGCCGGACGCTGCGCGCCTTTCCGTCGGCAACAAGAAGGAAAGGGACATGAGTCATCTGAGCGCGGAGAACGTCTCGGTGGCGTTTGCGGGGCTAAAAGCCCTGTCGGCTGTCGACCTCCAAATCACGCCGGGCCGTATCAGCGGCCTCATCGGTCCGAACGGCGCGGGGAAAACCACACTCGTCAATGTGCTGACGGGTTTCCAGACGCCTACGGAAGGTGCCGTGAAGCTCGACGGAGAAGCGCTGACGGGCCTCAAGCCACATCAGGTCAGGCGGCGCGGCATTGCGCGAACCTTCCAGGGCGGCCGCCTTTTCCGCGACCTGGCGGTGGTGGACAACCTCGAAGTGACGGGGGTGGGGCTCGGTATGAGCCGGCGCGCCGCCATCGCGGAGGCGGAAGCGATGCTCGACTGGATCGGCATCGCTTCGCTGGGCTCGCGTATCGCGGGAACCTTGCCCTATACGGACGAGCGACGGGTAGCCATCGGTCGTGCCCTCATGGGCCGGCCCGCCTACATCCTGCTCGACGAACCCGCGGCCGGAATGAGCGGGCCGGAATCGAAGGAGCTTTCGTCACTCATCCGCCGCATCGTGACCGATTTCGGATGCGGCGTCCTGCTCATCGAGCACAATGTCGGGCTCGTGCTCGGCCTTTGCGAGCATATCGTCGTGCTCGATTCCGGAGCCATCATCGAGGAAGGCCCGCCGGCGTCAATCCGCGTCAGCGAGAAGGTGCGCCACGCCTATATGGGCACGGCCGCAGATGCCAACCTGCCCGTGCTGGAGGTGATGGAATGAGCCTGCTTTCCCTTTCCGATATCACCATCCGCTACAGCCGGCTGACGGCGGTTCGCGATGTTTCCTTCTCGATGGACGAGGGAGAAATCCTGTTCATCACCGGCCCGAACGGAGCCGGAAAGTCGTCGCTTCTGCGAGCGATCGCCGGGGTCACGTCGGTGGCGGGCGGGCGGATCGACCTTGCCGGCCACGAAATCACAAGCCAGGCACCGGAGAACATCGCCCGGCTCGGCTTTTCCATGGTGCCGGAGGGACGGGAGGTCTTCGGCTCTCTGACCACCGAGGAAAATCTTCTGATCGGCACCGGCATGCACGCCAGCGATCGCGGCTGGCGCGCACGGGCGACGACCCAACTGGAAGCCATCTACGCAACCTTCCCAATCCTGAAGGACCGGCGCCATGGACAGGCAGGACTGCTTTCGGGCGGCCAGCAGCAGATGCTGGTGATCGGACGCGCGCTGATGACCAATCCTAAGCTGATCGCCATCGACGAGCCTTCGCTTGGCCTTGCGCCCAACATCACCGACCAGGTGTACGAGCGGCTGATCGCTCTGCGCGCACAACGTGGGCTTACGCTCCTCATCGTCGAACAGAGTTCGGCCCGCGCGATGATGGTGGGGGGGCGGATGATCCTGATGCGCGGCGGTCAGATCGTGCTCGACGGCGACGCCCGCACGCTGGGCAATGGCGAGGCGATCCAGGCTGCCTATTTCGGCTACGAGGACCATTGAGATGCTGCAGATACTGTTCGACGCACTCTCGCTCGGTTCGCTGTATGCACTCGGCGCACTCGGCATCGCCCTCATCTTCGGCGTCATGCGGCTCGTGAACTTCGCCCATGGCGACGTCATCGCCTTCTGTGTCTTCGCCCTGTTGTGGCCATCCACGGACGCAATGGCCATCGTCTTTGCCGGTCAATTGCCGTGGTATCTGCTGGTGCCCTTCGTTCTCCTGTGTGGGGCGGGTCTGTCGGTGCTGTGCGAAATCGTGGTCTTCCGACGCTTCCGGAATGCAAATCCGGCGACGATGATGATCGCCTCTTTCGCGCTTGGCTTCGTAATCCGCTACTTCCTGCTGATGCTGTACAGCAGCCGGCCGAAATCCATCTCGCTGCTGCCGACACTTTCCCAGCCGGTCGAAATCTTCGGCGCGCGGCTGCCACTCCTGCAACTGATAACGATCGTCATGACCATGGCCATCCTGATCGGCCTGACGCTGTTCCTGCGCCAGACCCGCTTCGGCCTGGAAATGCGGGCGGCGGCGGAAAACTTCTCGATGGCGCGCATGCTCGGGGTTCGCGCCAATAGGGTGATCATGGGCGCGTTTGCGCTGTCGGGCGCGCTTGCCGGGGCCATAGCCCTGATCTTCGGCAGCCAGACGGGCACCGCCGACATCCAGATGGGCGCCTCTATCATGCTGATGGCCTTCATTGCCACCGTCATCGGCGGCCTGGGCAGCCTTGGAGGGGCGGTACTTGCCGGCTTCCTGCTGGGAGCGGCTTCGGTGGTCATGCAGGTCGTGCTGCCTGTCGACGCCCGGCCTTTCCGCGACGCCTTCGTCTATGGCGCCGTCATCCTCGTGCTCCTCTTCCGTCCTCAGGGACTCATTGCCGCCCGCGGCACCAAGGAAAGGGTCTGACCCATGTCCGCAGTGGTATCTGAAACTCCGCTTGCCGGCGATGTCGTGGCCGCGAAAAAGCCGGCGCGTTTCTCGCTGGCGCGCCGCACGATCATAACGCCGATCCTGCTCTCGCTTTTGCTGATCTCCATCACTCTGATTACCGTGATGACGGGGTCGCGCCCCTTCAACCAGACGGTGATCGACGTTCTCGTCCGCGTCATCTTCGTCGTGGGGCTCTACATTTTCATCGGCAATTCGGGAGTGCTCAGCTTCGGGCATGTCGGCTTCGCCTGCCTAGGTGCCTATGCCACCGCCTGGCTCACCATCAATCCCATCATGAAAAGCAGTGCCTTGCCGGGGCTGCCCGAATGGCTGCTGCAGATGCGGCTTCCTTATTGGGAGGCCGCGGTTCTTGCCGCGCTTTTTGCCGGGGTGGCGGCGCTGATATTCGGCAGGGTGTTGATGCGGCTTTCAGGCATCGCCGCGTCGATCGCCACGTTTGCCGTGCTGGCGATGATCAACACCATCTATTCCAACTGGGACAGCGTTACGGGGGGAACCTCGTCGGTCGTCGGCATTCCCATCATCCGCACCATCTGGCCATATCTGATCGGTGCCGTCGTCGCCGTCTTCATCGCCTGGGCACATGCCATTTCGCGTTCCGGCCTTGCGCTTCGTGCGGCACGGGACGAACCCATCGCAGCGTCGGCATCGGGCGTTGACATCCCCAGGGAACGGCTCGTGGCTTTCGTGGTTTCGGGCGCGGTGATGGGTTTGGGCGGCGCGCTTATGGCGCACTCAATCGGTGTCGTTACACCCGACACCTTCTATCTCAGCCTGACATTCACAACCCTCTCCATGCTGGTCGTCGGCGGCATGGGCAGTCTTTCAGGCGGAGTGATCGGTGTCGTGCTTCTGTCCGCCCTCATCCAGGCGCTGCGCTGGTTCGAGGCGGGCGTACCGATGGGCGAGTCGACTTTCGCACTGCCGAAGGGGCTTCAGGAAATCGCCCTTGGCATCATCATGATCGTGATCCTCGCGCTTCGCCCATCCGGGCTCATGGGCAATCGCGAAGTCACCTTACCCCGCAGAAACCGTGGCTAACCGGCGGCCGGAAGCCGACCGGAAATCAACAAGGAGATGTCGATGGCATACAAGATGAGAATTGCGATGACAGCTTTTGCTGTGTTGTCGGTGGCGTACTCCGCTCTGGCCGATGACGACAAGATCGTCGTCGGTTTCGCCACAGCGGAATCGGGCTTCATGGAAGCCTATGACAAACCCGCCCAGGAAGCGGCCATGATCCGCATTGAGGAGATCAACGCGGCGGGCGGTCTGCTCGGCAAGCAGATCGAGGTGGTCAAGGCCGACACCAAGTCCGACCGTGCAGAAGGGGCCAAGGCGGGTCTTTCGGTGCTCGACGGGGGCGCGGATCTTGTGGTCGTCTCATGCGACTACGACTTCGGATCCCCAGCCGCGCTGGCCGCTGAGGATGCAGGCCAGGTCTCGTTCTTCCTGTGCGCGGAATCGATCAAGGCCGGTATCCAGGGCGTCGGCCCGCACAGCTTCTCGGCCTCGGTGCTGGCGCCGGTTCAGGGTGCGACCATGGCCGAATGGGCCTTCAAGGAGAAGGGAGCAAAGGATTTCTACCGACTGCTCGACACCTGGACGGTCTACAACAAAGGCATCTGCGACGGCTTCGACTGGATGATGCCGAAGCTCGAAGCTCAGGGTGCGAAGCTTGTCGGTGAAGATACCTTCAAGAACGAGGACGCTTCCATCGCCGCGCAGATCACCCGCATCAAGTCCCTGCCCAAGGAGCCGGATGCGATTATGCTGTGCACCATGATGCCGGGCGCCGTCTCGGCCATCAAGCAGCTTCGCGCCGCCGGCATCAATTCGATGATCCTGAACGGCTCGGGCGTCGATGGCAGCTACTGGCTTTCCGCTGTGCCGGACCTGTCGAACTTCTTCGTTCCTGTTCAGGGCTCGATCTATGGCGACGATCCGAGTGCCGACGTCAACAAGTTCAATGCCACCTATAAGGCAAAGACCGGTGCCGATCCGTCGAGCCAGTACGTCTATCCCGGTTATGTCATGATCGACATCTGGGCCAAGGCGGTTGAACGCGCAGGCACCACAAAGGCCGACGCGGTCGTGGCGGAGCTGGAGAAGATGAAGGATGAGCCGACACTGTTTGGTACCCGCACCTTCACGCCAGAGCTGCATCACCAGAATAAGGCACGCTACCTGATCGTCGAAACCAAGGCCGGCAAGCCCGGCGTCGTCGGCAATTGGACGATCTCTGAGCCGGTCCCGATGGAAGCCCTGCTGAAGTAACGGACAGAAGAAGGGCCGGACCAGCTCCGGCCTTTCATGCAAAAGGCCCGGTTGTGTTTACCGGGCCTTTTGTCTTTTCCGTGAGGGATATTTCGGACTCAAGGGCGTCGTCTGGATCGCGCCTTGGTAACTTGAGATGTTCGCTACCCGCGCGCCTTGCGATAGGAATCCTTCAGCGAGATGAGGTCGCCTGAAAAGGCGAAGATATCGCAGCCATCGACTTCAACGCGCTGCCCCGCCGTCGTGGTGCCGACGAAGCGCCAGGACGAGAGGCCGGTATCGCCCGTCACGACGTGACGCCCATTGGTCCAGGCGGCTTCCGGGAAGGCATCGAAAAACGCCGCATAAGCTGCGCGCACGGCGTTTCGTCCCAAATGCCTGCGCCCTTCCGCGTCGGGACCGGCAGAACCGTGGAAGGCGCAATCCTCGGCCATGCAGTCCATCAGCGCGTCCACGTCGCGAGCATTCCATGCCGCCAGGAAACGGTCGAGAACCGAAAGCCTGCGGGCGGAGAGGTCACTGTTCACGACCTCGACCTCTAGGAAGGCGAGGGGCGTCTCGCCCGCATTGATGACATTGTGGGCCACGCCAGTCCGCCGCGAATAGGGAACGCCCTGGGTGAGCGCGGCCTGTGATTGCGTGCCGTCAGGACCCTCGAGACCGAGTTTGCCATCGGTCAGAGGCACGATGACGTAATCATGGCCGTGGATGTGCCACCCCGTCTCAGCCCCGGTGGCAAAGCGCCATTCGGTCACACGGAAACGGTCGTCGTCTATATGGGTAACGGGTTCAGCTTTCGGACGGCTCATTCCAATCCCTCCTCTGTCATGGCGCCGGTCAGGCGTTCGAGCGTCCGGCCCATGCGTGCCATGATCTCCCTGACATCGTCTTCCGTGGAAATCAGTGGTGGGCACAGCGCCAGCTGGTCGCCAATGGCGCGGAAGATGAGGCCTTCCTCGTGGCCGATCCCTGATGCGATAGCGCCCGCTCGCCCGACCGTCGCGAAGGGGCGCTTGGTGGCCTTGTCGGCCACCAGTTCGACGGCTCCGATAAGACCCGTGCCGCGCGCTTCGCCGACCAGGGGGTGATCGGCAAAGGAGCGGATGCCGGCCTGGAACGACGCCTCAAGCCTGGCGGCGTTGCCGATCAGATCGTGTTCCTCGAAGATGGCGAGGTTTTCCAGCGCCACCGCGGTCGCCACCGGATGGCCTGAGGCCGTGAAGCCGTGGCCGAAATTGCCGATGGTTGCCGTGTTGTCGGCGATCGCCTGATAGATTGCTTCCGAAAACACCACGGCGGCCAGCGGCATGTAGGACGAGGTGATCTGCTTGGACAGCGTCATGATATCGGGCGTGAAGCCGAATTTCTGGCAGCCGAACGGTGTGCCGAGACGGCCGAAACCGCAGATCACCTCATCGGCGATCAGGACGATGTCGTTTGCCCGACAGATCTTCTCAACACCTTGCCAGTAGCCGGACGGGGGCGGCAGAACGCCGCCGGCGGCCATGACCGGCTCGCCGATGAAGGCGGCAATGGTGTCGGCACCTTCCTCTGCGATTACGGCTTCGAGTTCGGCGAGCAGGCGCGCGGTGAAGGCCGTTTCGTCCTCGCCTTCCCTGCCGAAACGGTAGAAGTGCGGGCAGGTCAGGTGGCGAACCGGGATCGCCGGCAGGTCGAAGTCGCGATGGTTGACCGGCAGGCCCGTCAGGCTGCCGGAGGCGACGGTGATGCCGTGATAGCCCTTGGTGCGTGCCAGGAACTTCTTCTTTTTGGGCCGGCCGAGCGCGTTGTTCATGAACCACATCATCTTGACGATGGTGTCGTTGGCTTCCGAGCCCGACGACGTGAAGAACACGCGTGTCAGGTTCTCAGGTGTCATCTCCACGAGCTTCTCGGCGAGCCGGATGGAGGGCTCATGCGCCTTTGAGGAAAAGGTGTGGTAGTAGGGCAGCTTGAGCATCTGCTGATAGGCCGCTTCGGCCAATCGCTTTTCCGAGAAGCCGACGGCCACCGACCAGAGCCCGGCGAGGCCCTCGATATACTCCTTGCCGCGCTCGTCATAGACGCGGATGCCGTCGCCTCGGCTGATGACCAGCGGGCCGGTTTTCTCGTGCTGGCGCAGGTTGGTGTAGGGATGCATCGTAGTGGCGATGTCGGCTGCGGCGAGAGAGTTGGAAAGCGCGTCCATGAAAGTCCTCAGCGGCTTGGGGAAATGGCAGGGGTTTTGAGTTCGGGGTATTCTTCGGTCCCGTGTGCTTTGCGCAGATTGCTTTCGCAGAGCAGCGGATCGGTCGCAAGCAGCATGATGAACCTCAGCAATGCGTGTCGATGACCCGCCGCATCAGCGCGGCGACATCACGCGCATTGGGCGGATCGGAGTGAATGCATACCGTGCTGAAGGATATCGGGCGCACCGTATTGTCCGTCGTCACCAGTTCGTTCCTGGTGAGCGCTCGCGCCATGCGGTCTTCGGCGAGCGGCAAATCGATGGCCGACTGGACGCGGGGAATGATCAGGCTGCCGTCCGGCGCATAGGTGAGGTCGGGGAAGAATTCGCCGATGAACTTCACGCCGAGCGCCTGCGCCGCCGTCTCGTGACAGGTTCCGGCCATGCCGAAAAGCGGTACGCCGAACGGCTTTACGGCAGTGGCAATGGCCCGGGCGGTGTCCATGTCGCGCGCGGCCATGCCGTAGACGATGCCATGCGGCTTCACATGGCTGAGCCGACCGCCCTCGGCTACCAGCGTCCCGGTCAGAGCGCCGATCTGGTAGAGGAAGGCTGCGGTCAGTTCTTCCGGCTGCAGTTTCATTTCGCGCCGCCCAAACCCCTCGCGATCCGGAAGGGAAGGGTGCGCGCCGACCTTCTTGCCATGCGACAGCGCCAGCCGGACCGTCTTCAGCATCGTCCATGGGTCGGAGGCATGGAAGCCGCAGGCGATGTTGGCACAGTCGATGTATGGCATGATGCCGGTGTCGTCGCCGAAGCGCCAGTTGCCGTAACTTTCGCCCATGTCGCAGTTCAGGGTGACCATAGTTTGCGTCCCTCAGCCCAGGGTGTTTGCTGCCCAGCCTGGGGCAATGTGCGGGAATTCCGGTTGCGGTTCGCGCTCGTGGAGTAGCCGGAGCACGCGCGGCGGCGTCAGCGGCAACTGCCGCACCGGTTTGCCTGTGGCGCGTGCCACCGCGCAAGCGATCGCTGCACCTACAGCCAGGATCGGCACCTCGCCCGCGCCTTTGGTACCGAGCGGCCCCATCGACGGCGCGCCCTCGTAGAGGTCGGCGTCGACCGGAATTACGTCCGGGGCCAGCGGCAGGCGATAGGTCTCGAAGTCGTCCTGCGCGATGCGTCCGTCAGCGGTGATCGTCACCTCCTCGTGCAAGGCGTAGCCCAGCCCTTGCACGACGCCACCCTGTATCTGGCCCATGATGGCACGTGGGTTGAGCGCGCGGCCGACATCCTGCACGACGCGATAGGCAAGGACCTCAACATGGCCGGTGTCGGGATCGACTGCCACCTCCGCCTCGTGAACCACGAAGACCGGAATATCGAGTGCGTCGATGAAATGACCCATGGCGCAGCCGGACATGGCCGGAGTGTTCTTGGCCGTGAACGCTCCGCTGCCGGATATTGGACCGGTGGTGGCCTGCGCGTGGGCGACGACGGCGGGGATCGCCACGCCGGAGCCCGGGCGTCCTGAAATTTCAACCCGTCCTTCGCGCAGCACCAGGTCGTCCGGCCGGATTTGCAGCATCTCGCCGGCGCTCCGCAGCAGCTTCTCGCGGACCTCGGCGCAGGCGGCTACACTGGCGGCGCCAATGGATACGGTGGTGCGGCCACCGCCAACGCCGACATCTAGGCCGGCGGCGTCGGTATCGGCCTCGCGCACAATCACCTGGTCGGGCGTCAGGCCGAGCTGTCCGGCCACGATCTGCGGCAGGGACTGCATCATCGTGCCCGAGCCGATCTCGACACCTGACGTCACCAAGGTCGCGCTGCCGTCGGCGTTCAGGTTGACCGTCGCGGCCGACGGCCCAACGAAGACGAACCAGGTGCCGACAGTCGTGGCAATTCCGTAGAGCCGACCGTCGGCCTTTGCCTCCGAGGTGCCGGTGTTTGCCCGTAACGTCACCATGCGGTCAAGCATCGGACCCAGCACGTCGGCCTCGAAGACCTGGCCGGTGGGACCGAGATCGCCGTCCCTCAGAACGTTTTTCTTGCGGAATTCAATCGGATCGATGTCGAGCGTATCGCAGATTTCGTCGGTATGCCGCTCCAGCGCGAAGGTGTTGTAGACGCCGTTGCATGCGCGAAAAGCACCATTGGGCGGCGTGTTGGTGTATACGGCGCGGCTGACGAGCCGGATTGCGCCAACCCTGTAGTTGCCGCCCAGCGTGTGCGCGGTCATCGTGGTCAGAAAGACCTGCTCGCCGCCATAGGCACCGCAATCCATCAAGACGACCGCCTCGCGTCCGACGATTTCTCCCTCTGCGGTGACGGCCGAACGGATACGGATTTCCGCATTCTCGCGGCACAGGCAGGTGGCCATTTCTTCCTGCCGGCTGTTTTCCAGGACCACCGTGCGCCCCGTCATCCGCGCCAGAAGTGCGGTGATAGGCTCGATGGAGGCATCGAATTTCAAGCCGAAGCCGCCGCCGACGGGCGGCACCGTGACCCGCACGCGCCCGGGCGGCAGCTGCATCACCCTTCCGGTGACGTTGCGGACCGTCCAGGGCACTTGCGTTGAGGTCTGGATGTGGGCGCGTCCGTCTTCCCAGGAGCCGATGGCAACGCGCGGCTCGAAGGGGACATGACTCTGCCGGCCGACGGTGAAGCTGCTCTCGACGATGCGGACATCGGGACGGGCGAAGGCAGCGTCGACATCGCCGCGGCTGGACTTGGCTTCCCAGGCGATGTTGCCGGCGCGCGCGCTTCCTTCGGTGATTATCTCATAGCTATGCCAGTCTTCATGAACGAGCCGCGCGCCCGGCTGGAGCGCTTCGGCCATGGTGAAGACCGGTGCAAGCGGTTCGATCTCCAGCACGATCGCCGCAAGGGCCGCTCGCGCCTGCGCCTCTGTCTCTGCTGCGACGACCGCGATGGGTTCGCCGTGATAGCGGATCGTGTCGATGGCAAAGAGCGGATGGTCGGCAATGCCGATGCCGTAGAGCCCGGGCGCGTCGGCTCCAGTCGCTACTGCACGGACACCGGGACAGTCGTGTGCCGCTGACACGTCGAGCCGCCGGATACGTCCTGCCGGCACCGTCGAGCGCAAAAGCACGGCATGCAGCATGTCGGGGCGAATCCGGTCATTGGTGTATTTCGTCCGCCCGCGCAGCTTGTCCTGCGCGTCGCGGCGGGGAAGATTCATTATCGTGGCGGACAGCTCAGACATTCATGCTCCCTGCCGTCTCAGTGGTTTGCCGATGTGTATCGAGGCAGTCGACGACGGTGTCGACGATCCGCTCGTAACCGGTGCAGCGGCAGATATTGCCGACCATGGCGGATTTGATTTCAGCACGGCACGCTCCCGGATTGTCGCGCATGAAGGCTGACAGGCTCATGACCATTCCCGGAAAACACATACCGCATTGCACGGCATCCGCCGCCTCGAACGCGGCCTGAAGCGGATGGAGTGCTTCCTGGCCGGAGCTCAATCCTTCGATGGTGGTTACCTCGCATCCGTGCAGGAGGCCGACCGGCTTCAGGCAAGAAGGGACGGCCTCACCATCGACATGGACCGTGCAGGCGCCGCAGAAGCCTTCGCGGCATACGGCCTTCGTGCCAGTCAGGAAGTGTTCCTGCCGCAATATGTCGACAAGCGGGGTCATCGGATCGTCGCGAAAGCGATAGTCTTCGTCATTCAGCCGGAATGTCACCGTCATGCCAGACCCTCCGTCTTGAGAAATGCCGCCAAGCCGCGCTTGACCAAGGCTGGAAGAACCTGACGCCGATACCAACCCTCAGCTTCCGTGCTGTCGCGGCCGTGAAAGTCGTTGTGTTCTGCTGCCAGCTCAGTGACGCGCTCCGGATTGAGCGCGAACCCACCCGGTTCTGCAGCCAATGCTTCCTCCAAGGCGGTCCAGCGCCGCGCTATCGGCTCCACAGAACCGACCGCGATACGAAACCGTTTGTCTTTGTCCACAGCGATGGAGACGATCGCTACGGGATAATCGCCGGCCATGCGAAGCGGCAGGCGGATATGTGCGCTCGCGATCAGGTCGCGGCGCAGGTGGACCTTCGTCAGGATCGCATCGGCCAGCAAAGTAGGCCGGTCTCTGAGGAAATCCGAAATGCCGATGAGCTTCGGGCCGTCGAAAGTCTCCATTTCCACCGTCGCTTCGCAGACAAGAAGGGCAGGGGCAAGGTCCGCGGCGGCAAAATCCAGGGTGCAGAGGTTGCCGCCAACGGTCGCAACTCTGCGGATGCCGGGATTGGCCGCACCGTCCGCCGCTCCAACCAGAGCCTCGAAGCCCGCCAGCCCTCGCAACGCACGACCAAGGACCGCGTGAGTCACCACAGCGCCGATAACGGTATGATCCGGATCGACTTCGACCTCGGACAAGGCCGGAATTCGGTGAAGTGCGACGACCGCCTCGGGAAGATCGACCCCGCGAAGGGGGTCACGCATCATCCATGTGCCGCCGGCAAGCACCGCTGCGCCTTGCCGGCGTGCGACCAACGCCTCGTCAATGCTGCTGGCCACGGTGAACGACCGTTCCACGCTTTGCGCCATTTGTCTTTACCCCTCGGAAACTGCCATCTTTTTGTGGCGCTGCAGCATTGATGCTCCAGCTTTTGGCTCCTGTGAAATAATAATTCTTGGAATATTATATCGAAAAAACAGATAGCTCTGATCGTGGCGAGCGCTCCCGGGATTCTGCGGCGCTCGCCTTTCTCCAGCAGGTCAGGCCCAGTGGGCGGCGCTGCGTTTCTCGAAGCTCTCGCGGAACTGCGCCGTGGTCTTGGGGAGGACTTCGCCCGTCTCCCAGTCGAGGATCACGGCATAGTGCCGAACCGCATCGAGCGTATTGATCTCGCCGGCCTGATATTTGCGCGCGACCTCGGCCGGATCCATTCGTGCCCGATCCTTGCGTGTGGCCCGAATGTCGGCGCGACAGGCTTCGGTCGCCGCCTCGTCGATTTCATATTGGCAAAGATCGCGGTCGATCTCGCGGATTACGACGCCATAGTCGGTCTTTGCGCGTTCCAAGGAAACGTAGTCGTCGATGACGTCCTCCTTCACCTTGGCGGGATCGCGCTCAAGCGGATCGCCGAAGCCGCCACCGCCGGCCGTCGGCCGCGCGAATTCATCGCCAGTACGGACGGCATGATCGGAAAACACCGAGCCGAGCCATGTCGCCGTGTCTTCTCCGGCTCGCTTCAGCGTCAGGCCGTGTGGCATGGAAGGCAGGCCGCCTTCGACGCCCCAGACCACGGCGCGCTCGCGGTCGCAGATGTAGGACATGACGGCATTTTCCGCTTCGAGCAGCACGGAGGTCTTCTGCACGCCGACGCCGCCGCGCCATTTGCCGGGGCCGGCCGAATCCTGCTTGATCTGGAACTCGGTGGTCCGCGTCGGGTTCACCCGCTCGTTGCCTTCATTCGGTTGGGACATGAGGCCCGTGCCGAAGCAGGCGGTGGTGACATCCGCGCCATCCTTGCCGTTGCGCCCACCCCAGCCGCCGGGCAGCCACTCGTAGAACATGAAGATCGGCTTGTCGGGTTTGCGTGCATCGCGGCCGCCCGCGAGCAGATATTCGAGATTGAATGCGCAGGCGATGGCGCGTTCGGGCATGATCTTGGACCACATTTCGAAAATCGCGTTCATGATCTTCTCGAACGGCATCAGGAACCCGGTCACCGCCACCGGCCATTCCGCGCTAACCACGCTGTTCTTCGGCGCGGTCACCTCGATCATGCGATAAAACCCGCTGTTGAGCGGAAGGTCCGGGAAGAAGGTCTTCATGCCGGCGACCACGGCCGAGAAGGTCGCGCCCGGCGCGGAATTGTACATCGAGGCAATCGTCGAATGGCTTCCGGTGAAGTCGTAATGGATCGTGTCGCCCTTGATCGTCATTTTGATGCGGATTGGGATCATTCCTTCGCCGGCGCCGAGATCCCGGTCGATGTAGTCGACCGTCTCCCAGGTGCCGTCGGGCAATTCGGCGAGACGCTTTCGTACGGCACGTTCGACGTAATCCTGCACCTCCTCCATGCCACGCGTTACCTGGTCACGCCCGTATTTCTTGACGAGCCTCAGAAGTTCGCGTTCGGCCGCCTGCGTTGCCTGCGCTTGGGAATGGATGTCGCCGATGATCGATGCCGGATCGCGCGTATTGGCAGCGATCATATTTGCTACGTCCGAGCAGAAGCGGCCGCGTTGAAAAAGGCGTATCGGTGTGATCCGCAGGCCTTCACGGAACATGTCGCGCGCCGTAACGTCGAAGGAACCAGGCACGGAGCCGCCGAGATCCGACCAGTGACCGTTCGACTGTGAAAAGCCGATCAGTCTGTCTTCGTCGAAAATCGGCCGGACGAGGCGAACGTCGTTGAAATGCGTGCCGCCGGCATAGGGATCGTTGATGGCATAGACGTCGCCGGGCGCCATGTCGCCCTCGAAGACGCGGATCACGTCCTTGCAGGTGTTGTGCAGCGTGCCGACATGGACCGCGATGTCGTAATTGCCCTGGGCGACCGAATTTCCGTCGGCATCGTGAAGGGCGTTTGAAAAGTCACGATTGTAGATGACGAAGGAATAGCAGGTGCGCAACATCTGCTCGGCCATCTGATCGACGGTGGTGATGAAGGAGTTCTTCAAAACCTCGAAGGTTACAGGATCGAGGCTGGCGGCGGGTTCAACCATCTTTGTCATGTCTCAGCCTTTCGTTCCGATGAGGATGTTGAGGAAACCATCAACGGTCGCGCTCATCCCCGGTGGAACCACTGTGGTGGAATCGAACTGTTCGACGATTGCGGGGCCGGCAAAGGCCGCGCCGGCAGTCAACCGCTCGCGCTCGTAGACCGCGGCGTCATGGGAAATGCCGTCGAACCAGACACTACGGCGTCCAACCGGTTCGGCCTTGTGCGGTGAGACGTCGTATTTCGGTATCTCGGCTTTAGGAACAATGCCAACCGCCTTCACGGCGATACGGAAGATGGAGACGGGCGCTTCTTCGCGACGGTAGTTGAATTCGCGCTCGTGCTCATTGTGGAATGCCTCGATCATCGAGCACATGCTGTGGATCTGCGATGGCGCGGAGACGGCAAGCGAGCGCCACTGGCCCTGATACATCATCTCGACCGTGCGCTGCAGCGCCATGTCTTCTGGCGCCACACCCTCATGGGCAAGGCGCTCGATGGCCTGTTCCTCCATACGGGCGAAGGCTGTCTGCATCTCGGCAGGCGAGACGGTTGAAGCGTCGGCCATGAAGCTTTCCGAGAAATCGTGCTGCACGTCGACGAGAAGGCAACCGAGCGCGGAGGTGACGCCCGGGTTGAGCGGAACGATCACGATCGGTATCGATAGTTCCTTGGCAACCGCGGCGCCATGCAGGGCGCCGGCACCGCCAAAGGCGACGAGCGCGAAGTCGCGCGGATCATAGCCGCGGCTGATGGAAAGCAACCGGACGGCATTGGCCATGTTGGCGTTGGCCACCGCGACGATCGCCTCGGCGGCCTTGTGCAGTTCCATGCCGAAGGGGGTTGCCACGGTCTCCCGCACCGCCTCGGCGGCGAGGGCAGGGTCAAGCGTGATCTTGCCACCGGCAAGGCTCGTGCCGAGACGGCCGAGCATGACGTTCGCATCGGTGTTCGTCGCCGTGGGGTTGCCGTTCTTGTAACAGGCGGGGCCGGGATAAGCACCAGCGGACTGCGGTCCGTTGCGCAAGCTGCCGCCTTCGTCCTGCCAGGCGAGCGACCCGCCGCCCGCACCGATCGTCAGCACCTCGATGGAGGGGAAGCGGATCGGATAGCCGTACTCGATGTACCAGTCCTTCGTAATACGCGATTCGCCGTTCCAGGCGAGCGAGACGTCGGTACTGGTGCCGCCCATGTCGAAGCCGATCGAATTGGGAAAGCCGCAGAGATTGCCGATGAAGCGGCTGGCGATCGCGCCGGCAGCAATGCCCGACCCGGCAAGGCGGGCTGAGAAGTCCTTGACGCTTGCGGGTGTCATGACGCCGCCGCCCGAATGCAGCAGTAAAAGGTCGCGCTTGTAGCCTGCGGCGGCAAGCTTTTCGCCCAACCGCGAGACGTAGTCGACGACGACCGGCGCGCAGACGGCGTTCGCCATGGTGGTGGAAAAGCGTTCGTGTTCGAAAATTTCCGGCAGCACCTCGGACGAGATCGAGACCGGCACGTCCGGCATGATCTCTTTGAGGATATCGCGCATGCGGCGCTCATTGGCGCCGTTGACGTAGGAGTTCATGAAGCAGACGGCGATGGACTTGACCTCGCGCTTCTTCAGCACCTCGCCAACACGACGGGCGTCCGCCTCGTTCAGCGCCTCCAGAATTGTCCCTTCCGCATCGATCCGTTCCCGAACCGTCAGCCGGTCGCGGCGAGGGATGTAAGGCTTGGCGACGTCCTTGTAGGTGTCCCAGAGGTCTTCCTTGTTGGCGCGGCGGATCTCGACGACGTCTCGAAACCCCTCGGTGCAGACCATGGCGGTGCGCGGCAGGCGGCGGGTGATCAGCGCGTTGGTCGCGACAGTGGTGCCATGCGAGAACATGGTCACCTCCGACAGGTCAATGCGGCCTTGTTCCACGCCGTTCATGATCGCCTGCATTGGATCGTCAGGCGTGGATGCGGTCTTTTCGATGCGGATCGCGCCGCTGTCTTCGTCCATGATGCAGATGTCGGTGAAGGTCCCCCCGACGTCTACGGCAACTCTGGTTCTGCTCATAACGGTTCCTTCGCAGGCTTGAATGTTTCGGGCATGACCCGTCAGTCGCCGCCCCGCGGGAGCGGCGTTACGAAAAATCAGTCGGGAAAGCGGCTAGGCCGCCGCGCGCTTCAGTGCCGTCCGCGGAGGGTCGATGCGTGTCCTGCCCGGACGGCTGCCTCGCGACGGGTATCGGTGGGCGAGCAGCCGAACCGCGCCCGGTAGTGCTTGCAGAATTGCGACTGGTCGGCAAACCCCCAGCGATAGGCGATCTCGGCGATGCTGCTGGTATTGGTCAGCAGCATCAGTTCCTCCGCGCAGCGGTCGAGGCGATGGTCGCGGATAAAGCCGTTGATCGATTTGTTGCTATCCTGGAAAAGCCCCTGCAAATAGCGCAGGGAAATGCCGCAGGCATCAGCCACGGCCTGCGGTCCGAGATCGAAACTCTTCAGGTTATCGCGAATATGCTGCTCGGCGCGGTGCAGATGGCCGGCCCGGATCGGCGAGATGCTGCTGTCGAGCACGCGGTCGTCGCTAACGATAGACAGGCACAACATTTCCAGGATGTGCCTGCCTGCCATCTCGCGTGCTGCTTCGCCGACATTGTCGGCATGGCCGATTGTAGTGCGGACCGTATCGATGAAGAGTGCGGCCACACCTTGTGTGGCATCGAAGCTGAGGGCGCTGAGCCGTTCGGCCGATCCGATCCGCGCGCGGACGCTCGACGATGGCACCTTGAGAACCCACAGCGCGTTCGGCTTGCCGTGCCAGAATTCGTAAGGGGCATCGCCGCGCTCGAGGAGGAACCCGCCCGGCGCGCATTTCACGGTGCGCGACCCCTGCGAGAAATTCACCTCCGACATTTCCGGAATGGTGATGAGAAGACTGGCGTCGCGCTCGTTGAGGAAATGGCGGCGGTGACGGCGATAGCTGACGGCATTGCAGCGCATCTTCGAAACACTGACAGGCCCCAGCGAAAAGATTTCCAACGTACCGGAAAATTCCCGACGATTTTGATAATCCGTGTCGAGCGGAAAATAGGCTTCGGTTACTGCGGCCTGCCAGGCGTCTCCGCCCGTGGGGCCGCCGATCGTATCGACGACGTATTTCATTCCCCGACCTTTCTGTTTGGCCCCCGGTTTTCCCGGTGTTTTTTGCAGAGTACAGGAAATCGGCGATACGTATTGTTCAAAAACGAATAAACTTATGTTGCTGCAGCCTTCACGAAGCTTTGTCTCAGGCAACGTAAAAGCGTGCGACAGCGCTCCAACTTTCATCAAGCTGTCCTAGGTGGTTAGTCCCGGCATTTGATGGTGCATTATTCGGCCAGGAATGGAAGGATGTGCTATGGGCCAGATTTTACACGGGGAGCGCCCGCACGACAGAGGCAGTCCGTCGAGCGATACAACATAGTCAAGAGAGCCTGAGGGTTCTGGCGAAGCGTTACGGGATCAACCAGAAGACTGTCGCGAAGTGGAAGCGACGCACAGCGGTGAAGGACCTGCCGACTGGTCCGAAAGACGTGCGCTCGACGACGCTTTCAATCGAAGAGGAGGCGATCATCGTTGCCTTCCGCCGACACACACTGCTGCCGCTTGATGACTGCCTCTACGCTCTGCAGGCTACGATCCCGTATTTGACCCGCTCGTCCCTGCATCGCTGCCTACAACGGCATGAGATCAGCCGATTGCCTGAAGTGACGGGCGACAAGGAACCAAAGAGGAAGTTCAAGACCTACCCGATCGGATACTTCCACATCGACATCGCCGAAGTGCGCACGGCCGAAGGCAAACTCTATCTTTACGTGGCGATCGATCGGACCAGCAAGTTCGCCTTCGTCCAGTTGGTCACCAAAACGGGCAGGACATCAGCGTCCGCTTTTCTGGTCGGGCCGTTTGGGGGCTGCAAGAGGCAGGCTGATGGGGGGAGTGGGCGTGAACGGGAGTATCGAATCATGAAATCACCTGGAAACCCGGTGCGGCTGAAGCAGTTCCAGGTCAATGAGAGACGCCGACAACTGCTGCGGCTGGACGTGATGATCGCTGACTTCGATCGCATGGCTGGAGAACTGGAGTTCCAGATCAACGCCGAGGAAGTGAAGGCCGGTATCACCGCCATCAATCATTTTGCCTATCCGACTTTCGCCAAGGCCGCACGCCTGCGCCGCGACAACCTCAAAAACTCGCAATCCGACCTTTTTCAGCAGAGAGCCGCAGCCGAATCATTACTCGGCGAAGCTGAAGCGGAGCTTTCCAGGGCAGAAATGCTTGAATCGCGCGACAGCAAGAACCGCGAGATCGGAAGCGGCAGCCGCAGCGCCGTGATTGGTTGAGAAGGCGCTCAGCTTGTCACTGAACGGCAACCCTGATTTCATGACAAAGGGCGGCAGTTTATGGAGGGCAGCGGAGTTGCCCAAGCTGACGTTTTACTGCCCGGTAACAGGATATGTTGTCCCGACAGGCGTCTGCATGAACGCCAGGACATTCGCCAACCTGGAAATTGAGGGCGGTATCGTCGCCTGTCCGCATTGCGGGAACAATCACAACTGGGACAAAAAAGATATCATCATCCCACTCGACAACGATACAAGCAACGGACGTTGAAGGTATCGCTGCGGTGTCAGCCTCGGGTATTTTCGCCCTGTAGGACTTGCAAAAAAGGCTGAGTACGCAACCGCCCTTCCCAGAAGAACGTCCTCGACAATAAAAGTGGACTATACCCTTCGCGCTCTGCTTCCAAACAGCGCGCCGATCCGGGAGGGTGGACGCGGAAGCAATTGCCTGACCCGCCACTCAAGCATTGCTTAAGCGGCATGCCGCCGCGCCCGCACCGCCATTACTGCATGTTGCGACGCAGCAAAAATGACGAATTGTTGCCGGCGGAAACCGTCTCAGCACAGGTTTTCGCTTCAATTTTGATCAGAACAATTCCCACAGCGGCAATCTGAGGGCACCGTGTCGAGGCTTGCGGCATGTTGCGATCCATACGACGATGGATGGTTCGCTTATCCAGGGATTACCTTCAATGCGCAGCAAGCTTTTCCTCCAGGCGGCATTGAATGGCGTTCGGATCCACCCGTCAACGCCACGCACGCCGGTGCAGATTGCCGCTGAAGCCCGATCGGCCGTGGCTGCGGTGTCGGTGCACCTTCATCCCTACGATGCCGATGGACGGGAAACCTTCGACGCCGTGACTGCGCCGAAACGATCAGAGCCGTACGCACGGCCTGCCCGATATCCCCATATCGCTCTGCATATCCGCCGCCATCGAGAGGAATGTGGACCGGCGCTTTCGCAGTAGCGCCGCCTGGTTCGAGATGCCTGATCTGGTGTCGGTGATCCAGGGGGAAGACGGCATTCTGGATATCTGCGAACTGCTTCTCGATCGAGGGGTCGGCATCGAGGCCGGAGTGCTGAGTATTGAGGGCACGCAACGCTTTATTGCGTCTGGGCTGCTGTCCCGCACCCGGCGGGTACTGATCGAACCGCTTGACGCCGACCCGGATAATGCTGTCCAGCACGCCGACGCAATGGAACGCATAGTGGCTGGTGCCGGCATTGCGCTTCAACAAGTGCACCATGGCCCGCATGTCTTGGGCGGTCAATCGTCGCGCCGCTGCCAGAGGGCATGGGATCAGGACCGGCTGGAAGACACGCCGGCGTTGCCTGATGGACGGCTTGCGGGAGGCAATGGCGATCTCGTCACGGCGGCAGCGGCGATCATCGCACAAGCCGAACGTAACTGAGGATGATATCCAGCTTGGCGCGCCGCCGGCTTGCCAGGGGACAGTGGATTTCGAAAAGAACGATCCCGTATCTTGGATAGGGAGTGCTGAACTTGGAATCAGAGCCCGCCATGGGACGATCTGCCCCGTGACTGCCAGGCATTTGAAGGAAGCACTGGCAATGGCACCCAATGGCGCGCCGAAGTCGTGGTTTTGCGGCTGAACACGCCGGGCGGCCTCATCGATAGCACACGCGATCGCTGATGTGGTCGCCTCTCCTGTTCTGGTCGTCGGTTACGTTGTTGCTTCCGGATGTCACGCGTCCCGATCAGGTTGCATAATTTGCAACGTGGAATTTGAGTGCTGGAGAGACAGTCGTTGCAACTGTCAATAGCAGGGCTTGTAAACTCTCTGATTGATCAATTAGTTGCCGGTATGGCGCGGACTTCGGACCTTGATTCGGTTTTGATCGAAATGATCGTGCAGGGTGCAGCCTATCCGACAACCAGCTTCGACTCGATAGTTGATCTGGCTGCCACTGGATCTGGTGGACGGCTGTTGTTCAACATGCGAGTTGACAGTCATGCTGATGTTCGCCGCGTTGCGGCCATTGCCAGCACCTCAGGGGGCGGCGTGACGCTGCTGCTTCTGGATTTTACCAGCATGTCGGTTGAGGTTTGCGAGGCGAGCACGGAGCTATATCCTTTGGTGATCTCAATCGCCCGATGGGCCAACCAACCGCTGAACGCGCAGGTCAGCACCAGTTGCGAACCTACCTTGCTGAAGCTGCTGGAGGCTCATCATCCCACGAAACCTAGTCATACCAAAGGTTACCTTTGTCGATGACGAAATCGGTATTATTTCGGAGGCGGTTTGATATTGCGGGCTGCAGACAAAATATAGTGCTGCCTAGATCGGGGAGGCACGGGCCTCTCCAGTCTATCCGCTTTCACCATTCTGCCTTCAATGCAAAATTGCGTACAGCGTAATCAGAGGCTATCTAGCTTTCGACGGTGATGTCACGTTATTGTCGGCTTAGCCACCAACCGTTAAGCCGACAATAACGTGACATCACCCTTTCAACTATTCCATCGTTCTTAGCACTGCCTGGGTGCGGCTTTTGACGCCGAGCTTGGAGAAAAGATTCTTGGTATGGGATTTGACTGTATTGAGATTGATATCGAGCTTACGAGCGATCTCGCTGTTGGAAAGGCCCCATCGCAACAGTTCCAGTACTTCCTCTTCCCGCTGCGTCAGGGCATTTGAGACAAGATCCGATGAGCCCACGCTCCGACGATTCGCCAAAGGTGGAGTTAACTTCGTGCGTGAAATATCGAGATAGGCGTTTAGCGTGTTGCCGAGTGTCGGATGCTGCGGCGCCAACCCTGCATTGCGGCCATCTTTCAACTGCGCGATCAGACGCGCGACCTGCAGGGCGCTTAGCGTGCGGCTCTCCTGGCTTGCCCTGGCCTCGACAGCATATAATTTTTCGAGAGCCGGGCCCCGTTGCCCGGTCTCCAACATCGCCCGTGCCTCAACGATACGAAACGCATCCCAGATCTGCCAGGCAGAGGGCGGAAAACGCCGCTTGGCCTCCGTCAAGTGCAGCGATAGTCGTTCCCACTCGCGCAACCCCTCGGCCGGATTGCCGAGCCGGAAGCCGCGATTGGCCCGTTCAATGGCAAGCTGGAATTCAAGCCTAAAATCCTCGGTTTCGTACGCACGCCGGCTGGCCCGCACCAGCACATTCGTTGCCTCATCCGACCGGCCGGTCGCGTCGTAAACGCGGGCAAGACCGATCGTGGCGATCTGGATGCGTTCGCAGAGACCCGATACGTCGGTGGCATTTTCGGCCGGCATGGCCCTTAGCCAGAGTTGTTCGGCCTCATCGAACTTGCCTCGATCGAAGGCGATCACCCCCAGAAGCACGGAGGGTAGCGCGACCATGTAGGAATGTTCTCCGAAATTGCCGCGCGCGATGCGCAGCGCTTCTTCCGCCACGCTCTCCGCTTCATGCATCAGGCCACGTGCAATATAGCACATGGCAGCGATGGAGCGGGAATGGAGGCCGCCCCAATGGACTGCTATCTCGTCATAGATGCCCTTTGCCTTCCAGGTCAGTTTTTCGGCAAGCTCAAGGTTGCCGGACTGCAGGGCGAGGTAGCTGTGGATGGAATCGAGATCCACCTGGCCGAAGGCGAGTTGGTCAAGCTCGCGGCCGTCGAGCGCGTCGATATGGGCAAGGCCGCCTGTCAGATCGCCACCATAAGCCCCGATCAAGGTACGCATCAGATGCAGGCGGCCTTCGACGTCGAGGCCGGTTTCGCGGGCAATGACCGACATTCGGCTTGTCTTGTCGGAAGCGAGCGTCTCGATGGTGCGAAGTGTCTGTTCGGCCTGCAGGAAGCGTCGCATATTTATGGAGCGCCAGACCTGGAGGAAGAGCAGCAGAGGCCGTTCCTCGCGCGCGTCGCGCGGCAGTTGCTGCATCCAGCGGGAAAAGACCTCGAACCGCCCGTGGCTCAGATAGTCGAAGAGGCAGTAGCTCTCGATCATCTCTGCCGCCCAGCCGGGCCGGCGCGCAAGGAAGGCGTGCCGCACGGCATCCATTGGCGATCCGCTCTGGATGAACCACCGGGCGGCGCGCGAATGCAGCTCAGTCAGGTCGGTGCCTGTTTCGGATTGAAGACGAGCCTGCAGGAACTCCTGGAACAGGTGGTGATATTTGTACCATCGTTGCGTTCCCGGCAGGGCAACCACGAACAGCTGGGCTTCTTCGAGGAAGGACAGAATCTCGTTGCCGTCGTGGCGCCCCGTCACGCCATCGCAGAGGTCGGCGTTCAAAGCGTCGAGGATCGAAGTCATGGTGAGAAAACGATAGACTTTTTCCGGCAGGCCGAGGATCACTTCTTCCAGGAAATATTCCACGAAGGCACGATGACTGCCCGTTGGCGGCGTGGCGGCAAATGCGCCTGGCGTTCGGCCAAGGACCAGTGAGGCGAGACGGAGACCCGCTGCCCAGCCTTCAGTATAATTGTGCATCTTGCGGCTTTCTTCGGAGGTTAGCGACACACCTGCCGACGCCTGGAAAAAAGCCTCTGTCTCACTCTCGTCGAAAAACAGCTCCTCCACAGGGACTTCGAGAATCTCGCCGCTGACACGCCGGCGGCCGATCGGGATCGAGGGACGGTTGCGGCTCGCCAGCACAATAGTCATATTCGGGATCCGAGCCGCCAGAATGAGATTGATCGTTTCGCCGCCGTCACCACCTTCCGCCAGATGATAATCATCGACGAACAGCGCGAACGGTGCAGTGGCCGCGCATCGCGCGACCATTGCCACGAGTCGAGCCAGGACATCCGGCTCGTCGCGAGCCGGTAGAGAGGCGCCGATCTGGTTGAGGCTTGCCTCGACAGCGAGATTCAGCCCATCGGCAAAGGCGAGCGGATCGCGGTCGGCCTCGCTGGCGGAATACCAGACCGTTTTGGCGCCGGCCTCTACCAGGGATTCATGCCACTGCGCAAGCAGCGTGGTCTTGCCGGACCCTGCAGGCGCATGCACGAGGCAGAGCCGGTGTTGCTGCAGCAGGCCGGACAGTGTCGTCAGCCGAGGCCGGTTGATCACGCCCTGCGAAGCGCGTGGCGGCGAAATGTGGTGATTGATGAGGCTCGATTGCTGCGACAAAAGACATCCGAACATTCAACTGATCGCGATATGCGTATCACACTTAGGGGTGAGATGAAGTTATTTTTCCCCGTCACCCTTTAGGATCATGCCAAAAATTTGGGCGTGCCGTAGCTTTGAGCAAAGATCGAACGGGGACTTATGACATTGCAGCTCAGCGAATATCAAAACCATGACGCCACCGGACTGGCCGAACTCGTCGCCAAGGGCGAAGTGACGCCGGGTGAGTTGCTCGACACTGCGCTCGCGGGCGTCGAGGCAGTCAATGGCAAGCTGAACGCCGTGATCGCGACCTTCGAGGAAGAGGCTCGCCGTTTTATCGCCGAGGAGCTTGCCGACGGCCCGTTCAAGGGCGTTCCCTTTCTGCTCAAGGATTTGACGGCGCAGTATGGCGGCCAGCCCACCGGCGCCGGATGGCCACCGCGCTCAGCCGTCAAGCCCGCCAAAGATTCCGAGCTTGTCCATCGCTTCAAGAAGTCGGGCGTCGTGATCTTCGGCAAGACCGCCGTGCCGGAACTCGCCATGGACTGGACGACGCGGTCGCGCGCTCATGGCGTCACCAACAATCCATGGGACACGAACCGCACGGCAGGCACGTCGAGCGGCGGAACCGCGGCGACCGTCGCGGCCGGCGTGGTGCCGATGGCGCATGGCAACGATGGCGGCGGCTCGATCCGCGTGCCTTCGTCCGTCTGCGGCTGCTTCGGTCTGAAGCCGACCCGTGGTCGCAACCCGGTCGCCCCGTCGGGCAGCACCTGGCAGGGCATGCTGGTCGAGCATGTGCTCTCCCGCTCGGTACGCGATAGCGCCGCCATGCTGGACGCCACGCAGGGCCTGCATGTCGGCCAGTTTTTCAACAGCCCGCCCGGCGGTGATTTTGCAAGCGAAGTCGGCCGTGATCCCGGGAAACTGCGCATCGGCGTCTCGACCAGGGCGCCCTATGGTGCGGCGACCCATCGCGATTGCGTCAAGGCGGTCGAGGAGACAGTGAAGTTGCTCGAAGGTTTGGGCCATATCTGCGAGCCCTATGATATCGAGCTGCCGGAAGATGGCTGGAATGCGTTCGAAACCTTTATCCTGGTGGAATACGCGGCCGACATGCGGCTTGAGGAAGACGTCTTAGGACGCAAGCTGACGGCAGATGATTTTCCATCCATGCTGTGGGAAATGATCGATGCCGGCAACCGTATCTCGGCGGTTGACGTCAATGTCGCAACGACGCGCCTACACGCTGTCGCCTCTGTCGTCACCTCGACGTTCAACCGCTATGACGTCTTCCTGTCGCCGACGCTTGCGCAGCCGCCGCTTCCGCATGAGGCCTTTCCGCAGGCGACGTCCATGCGGGAGCACTACGAGTTCTACCTATCCTGGATGCCCTTCACGCATATCTTTAACGTCAACGGCTCACCGGCCATGTCGGTACCGCTCGTGTGGAACGAGAAAGGCTTGCCGATCGGCGTTCAGTTCGCCGCCGCTCCGGCCGCTGAAGGCCTGCTCTTTCGGCTCGCGTCGCAGCTCGAAGTGGCAAGACCATGGGAAGGCAAACGACCGCCGGTATCGATCGGCTAATATAGCATTCGCAGTCTAATCAATAAAAAGGGGAACATAGCACATGCAACAGGACCATCTCCGTAAATATACTCGCGGGCTACTGGCCGCCGCGTTCGGCGCCGGCGTAAGCCTCTCCGTCGCTGCCGCCGCAGACCTCACTGTCGCTCGCGCTGTCGACGCCGACAGTCTTGACCCAGACAAGACCAGCACGACCCAGTCGCTACAGATGACCAACCTTATTTTTGACACGATGCTGACCATGGACAAGGATGGCTCATTGCATCCGGGCCTGGCCGGCGAGTGGTCCGTTGCGGAGGATGGCAAGACCTATTCCTTCACCATCCGCGACGGAGTGAAGTGCCATGACGGCAGTACCTTCGACGCCGCCGGCGCCAAGGCGAGAGTTGATCGCGCTATCGATCCGGCCACCGTCAATCCCGACCGTTCGCTCTGGGGACCGATCACGGGCACGAGCGTGGAAGGCAAAGTGCTCAAGGTATCGCTGTCGGAACCTTACAGCCCGTTCTTGTCATTCCTGACTGGCATCCAGGCGGGCTTCGTCTGCCCATCCGCATTCGCTAACGCCGATTTCAAGCCGATCGGAACCGGCCCCTTCAAGTTCGTCAGCTGGACGCGCAACGATAGCCTCCAGCTTCAGGCCAATGCCGACTACAAGAACTTCAATCCGCTCATCGACAACCCGGGCAAGCCTCATATCGACAAGCTGACGTTCAAGGTAATTCCGGAAGCGGTTGCCCGCATGGCGGCGCTGCGTTCCGGAGAGGCCGATCTCGTCGAACCTTCGCTGGAGGAAACAGCAGATCTGAAGAGCGACAGCAATTTCAAGGTCTATGCCGCCGAACTGTCGGGCCAGCAGGTGCTTGCGGCCTTCTCCTGGAAGATCAAGCCGCTCGACAAGCCGGAAATTCGAAAGGCGATCGGGATGGCGATGAATCGCGATGCCTATGCCAACATCGCGTTCGAGGGGCTGGTCAACACTTCGAATTGCCCCGTCGCACCGAAGCTGTTCGCGACCGACCAGGAATTGTGCGCCACGTGGGGGGCAAAATACGATCCTGACGGCGCCAAGGCGATCATGGAGAAGGCCGGCTATACGGCCGACAATCCGCTGAAGATCAAGATAATAGCTCACAAATTGTCGGGCTGGGATCAGATGCATCAGATCATGCAGCAGGATTTGGCTGCTATCAACATCCAGGCAGAAATCGAAACGCGTGAGGTCGCATCCCACTTCGATCACATGACAAGCGAGAACAAGCGCACTGACGGAGAGCCGTTCGTCTGGACAATGGGCATGTCGGGCGTTGATCCGGATTACCTCAACTTCCTCTGGAAGCGCCCTGGCTTCGTCAACATGGGCCTGAATGAACAGGTCGACACCATGCTCGACGAGCAGCGCGGGCTGTCAGGTGACGCTCGCGCTGCCAAGATCCATGACATCGAAAAGTATCTGATGGAAAATGCCTACACAATCCCGCTACTATCGCCGGGCTGGAACTGGCTTATGGCATCGAGCGCAAAAGTCGACGGCTTCAAGCTGGGGTTCATGGTTTCCCTTCTGTTCAATGACGTGACCCTCAAGCAATAGTGGGTTTGCGACCGCCCTGTCGCCATAGACAGGGCGGCCATTGACCGGAAGGGTTCTGATGCTGTTTCTGATTTCAAAACGAGTTCTTGCCGCCTGCGCCACCGTCATAGCGGTGATTATACTGTCCGGCATGCTAATCCACTTGGTTCCGGGCGATCCCGTCACCGCCATGATGGCGCAGTCGGTCTCTGCGACACCGGAGGCAATGGCCGAAATGCGCGCTAAACTCGGCCTCGATCTTCCGGTTTGGCAGCAGGTGTTGCTCTATCTCGGCCAGGTGTTGCAAGGCGATCTCGGCACGACAATTCGCGGCAACGAATCTGTCGCCATGCTGCTCCTGCAGCGACTGCCCAACACTTTCGCGCTCGCCGTCTCGGGTCTCGGTGTGGCCCTGGCGATCGGCATCCCGCTCGGCTTTCTGGCGGCCGTCAATCGCGGCCGGATCGCCGATACCGCGATCATGGTCATAGCCGTCTTTGGCGTGTCGATCCCAGCCTTCTGGCTCGGTCTCATCATGATGCAGGTCTTTTCGCTTAAACTCGGCTGGCTGCCTGTCGCGGGATCGAGCTGGCGCAACATTATCCTGCCAGCCTTGACGCTCGGCCTGACCTATTGCGCGCTCGTTGCCCGCATGACCCGTTCGGCGCTGGTCGAGGTGCTCGCCGAAGACTATATCCGCACCGCTCGGGCCAAGGGACTGCGGGAGCATGAAGTGCTGCTGGTGCATGCGCTGAAGCCGGCGCTGATCAGCATCGTCACCGTGGTCGGTCTCGTCTTCGCCTATCTCCTCGGCGGCCAGGTGATCATCGAGAACGTCTTCTCCTGGAACGGTATCGGCCGCCTTGCGATCCAAGCTATGCTCGAGCGCGATTATCCGATGATTCAGGGCTTCATCGTTGTCTTCGCCATTTCGGTGGTCATCGTCTCGATGCTCATCGACATTGTTTACGGCTTTCTGGATCCGCGCATGAGGCAGAGATGACCAGCACGATACAGACCTCCGTACAGCGCCGGCCCCTGCCATTCAGCGTCATTCTTGGCCTCGGGCTTGCGATCGTCATCGTTGCAGCATCGCTGCTGTCTTCCTATCTCGTGCCCTTCGATCCTATGCGGATGGCGGCCGGGCCACGGCTTGCTGCACCCTCTGCCAAATATCTGTTCGGTACGGACGAGTTTGGCCGTGATCTTTTGAGCCGCGTCCTCATCGGCGGACGCTTGTCGCTCGGCATCGGCATCACAGCGGTGGTCAGCGGTCTCATGGTCGGCGGGCTCGTCGGGCTGGTCGCGGCCTTCTCCGGCCGAACCATCGAGGCAGTGTTGCTTCGGCTTATCGATGTACTTTACTCCTTTCCCGACACGCTGATCGCGCTGGCGCTCGTCGCCTTCCTGGGGCCGGGCATCGAGAACGCCACGCTTGCCATCGCCATCAGTCTCGTTCCATTTTATGCCCGCGTCACCTATGGGTTGGCGGCTGCGGAACGGGCCAAGCCCTATATTGAGGCAGCCCGGCTCGCGGGCATCGGGTCCGGTCGACTGGTCCGGGTGCATGTCATGCCGAATATCGGCCAAAGCCTCATCGTGATGGGAACGCTCGGGTTTTCCTCCGCCATCCTGTCGGCTGCTGGCCTATCCTTTCTCGGTCTCGGTGTTCAGCCACCATCGCCGGAATGGGGAGCGATCCTTGCCTCGGGTCGCAACTACATCACCAAGGCCCCTTGGATCCTGATCTTCCCAGGTGTCGCCATCTGCGTGACAGTGCTCTCCTTCAACCTGATCGGCGACAGCTTGCGGGACCTGGTCGATCCCCGTCGAAAGGGCCGGCCATGAGTGCTCCCTATCTCAGCGTCAGGAACCTGTCGGTCACGTTTCCGACCAGGACAGGCACCTTCCACGCGATCGACGACATCAGCTTCGACCTTGCCCGCGGTGAAATCCTCGCGCTCGTCGGCGAATCCGGTAGCGGCAAGAGCATGACCTCGCTCTCGATCATGCGCCTTCTTCCCGAGGCAGCCGAAATGAGCGGCCGCATTGAGATCGACGGTCGGGATATCTCCGCTCTTGGCCGGCGGCAGATCGAGAATGTGCGCGGAGCAAAGGTCGGTATGATCTTTCAGGAACCGATGACGTCGCTTAATCCGGTCCTGACGATCGCGCGCCAGATGACGGAGGGGCCGGTGCGCCACAACGGCGTCTCCCGCCGGGACGCGCTGGCTGCGGCACGCACCTGCCTGGAAGATGTGGGCATTGCGGAGCCTGACCGCGTGCTGGCGCAATACCCGCACCAACTCTCGGGCGGCATGCGCCAGCGTATCATGATCGCGGCATCACTTGCGCTGCGGCCTGGTATCCTTATCGCCGACGAACCGACGACGGCGCTCGACGTCACCGTGCAGTCGCAGGTGCTCGACCTGCTGGTTGACCTGAAGGCACGGCTTGGCTCGGGCATCCTGCTGATCACGCACGACATCGGTGTCGTTGCCGAGACCGCTGATCGTGTCGCCGTCATGCGCGGCGGGCGTATCCTCGAAACGGGGACGGTCGACGACGTGCTCGGCGCGCCCCAGCACGATTACACCAAAGAGCTGCTTGCCTCTCACCTGACGGTGGAAAAGGGACTGAAGCTGCGCGATGCGCAATTCGAGGGAGCGCGACCATGACGTCAAAACCTCTGCTGAAGGTCGAGGGCATGCGGAAGTCCTTTGTCGCCAACCGGCACTCGGTGCATGCGCTCAATGGCGTTTCCCTTGCCCTCGAACGGGGCGAGACGCTCGGGATCATCGGCGAGAGCGGGTCCGGCAAGTCGACGCTGGGTCGGATCGCCGTCGGGCTTGATACGCCGACTGCGGGGGAACTGCACATCGAAGGCACGCGCATCGATACGTTGTCGCCGTCTTTACGCCGCGAGAAACTGCGGCGATGCCAGATGATCTTTCAGGATCCCTATTCCTCGCTTAACCCGCGATTGACGGTCGGCCGGCAGATTGGCGAAGGGCTGTTCGCGCGGGGCGAAAGCGATTGGCGGGCCATCGATACGACGGTCGCCGATCTGCTCGAGCGGGTCGGGCTGAAGCGGGAGTTCGCGCAGCGCTATCCGCACGAATTCTCCGGTGGCCAGCGGCAGCGCATCGCCATCGCCCGGGCGCTGGCGCCCGATCCGCAAATCGTGGTCGCCGATGAGCCTGTCTCCGCGCTCGACGTCAGCATACAGGCACAGATTCTCGATCTCCTTGCCGAGCTGAAGAAGTACGGAGACCTTTCCTATATCTTCATTTCGCATGACATGGCCGTGGTCGCGCGCCTCTGCGATCGCATCGCGGTCATGCACCGCGGGCGGATTGTCGAATGCGGGCCTGTCAGGGCCGTTATCGAGAATCCGCGGCATCCATACACCCGGAACCTGCTCGATGCCGTGCCGCGCTTCGGTCGGCGGCGGACCGGGCAGAAACCGGTCATCATCCGTCTGCCGCAGCACAGCGATGGCGATAGCTTCATGACTGTGGGGGAGGGCCATACCGTACTTCAGGCTGCCGGCAGCTATTAGCCGGCAGCTATTAATTGATATGGGCATGTTCAGCACGGAGATAGCGTATGAAGCGCTTGGCGATGGTGTTAGATGTCCGTCTTTGCCCTGGCGATAGCCTCATGCGTCTTCGACAGTTCCTGTACGTCGTTGATGCCGGCGCGCAGCGGATCGTGGTAGCGCTGCGTTGCCTGGATCTTGAGCATGTGCAGGATCACCTGCGCGTCCTTGGGGTCGTTCTTGTCCCAGCTATTGTGCAATGCTTCTCGCGTCCGCGCGAGCGACAGAGACGACACCAGTCGAACCTCGAAACCAGCCTCAGCCAGGCGCAATGCAATCGGCCGGTGATAGTTCCCCGTCGCCTCGAAGGCACAGACCACCGGGCGACCGTACGTCTGCAGGACTTCGACCAGATGGTCGTGCTCAGCACGGTTGTTGAGGACCTTCACGTAAGCCGGCGCGATCAGCTTGACCGTGTGGCCGAGCTTACCGATCTCACGTCCCCAATAGTGCGCGCCCGGGCAAGCCTCCATCGCCACGAGACACGGCGGCTGCGCAGCAAAGAATGCCAGCACCTGCTCGCGCCGGAGCTTCCTTCGAAACACGACTGTGCCGGCGGCATCTGCGCCATGGGCTTGAAAGACATTCTTGGCCAAATCCAGATGATTTCGTGCCGGCGAGCCAACTCCGGGTCAGCCGCAATGATCGTCGCAAGCTCGGCATCGACCTGTTCGATATACCGCTCGATCTGATCGAGACGCTTTTTGTGCTGACGCTTGAGGAGAGGCAGCGTCACGTTCTTTGCTTGATTTTGAAGCGCGATCTTATCACGGACCAAGCCATCGCGAGCGCTGATCAATTCCGCGAGCTTGGCTTGTTGTGGCGTACTTGCCGCGCGCACGGGAGGCCGGAGCATCGCCGCCATGCGGGCCAAGATTACCGCATCAATTCTGTCCGTCTTGGCGAGAGTGCCTGCCGCTTGTGCGAACCGCCGCGCGCGAGCCGGGTTGAGCTTAACACATGGCAGATCCGTCAGAGCCTGCTCAAGTTGCCGGTGGTAGGCGCCAGTAGCTTCATAGGCGATCCGATCGATCTGCCATTGCCCAAGCCAATCTATCAGTTCCCCGTGGCCCCCTGACCGTATTGGTGAATTGTCGCTCGCTGCCCGCAGGATAGGCATATACATCAAGGGTCGCTTTTGAGATGTCGATGCCGATCGTTTGGGGTAGAGTATTGTCCATCTTTTCCGCTGTCCTACTCTTGTCATCCGGGCCCGAAGCCCTGGTTTCCGTCCAGGTCTGGTGGAAAAGAAAGGGGTGATCACACTAATCGACGGTCCTCCACGACCGAGACAACTTCGATCCAACCCCTTCCGCCCGATCCGGGTAGCCACCCGGATCGGGCATCTCTTAATGCCCACAACCGGTGGAAAAGTCATAAGACAAGACAACCCCATCACTCCATATCGGCATCCGAATTTTGACCCCCTTGCAACGTAGACAGTGCTTGGCCTACCCGGCGCTCTCCGGGGTGGTGATCGTCCTTGACTTTAGTCTAGAGCATGTCGCACAAAGTGTGCAGCGGCTTTGCGACAACGACATGCGTAAAAACAAAGACTTAAAGCGCGGGAAGCGAATCTGAAAGATCGCGACGCGTTTGAGTGCGGCTCTTGCAACACCAGGACACGTTTCCGGTTTCGACAATCGCGCAGTGGGTCGACCGGTTGAGGAGCGCTGGAATTCGACTGGTCCTGGGAAGCGTAGACACTGATACCGACAACTTATCAGATATAGAGTTGATCGACACCCAGGGGCAGCTCGTATCCCACTCCCCAAGCATTCTTATAGGGCGCTAGGGGCTGAGGTGAGGTTATCTACTTACACCAGGCCTCCATCGTAACATTGTTTTCTTGATCGGAGATCCAAAGGGACGTTTGCTTCGTTTCTGATCGTGCATTGGTCGAAATTCGACCACCGCTGAACAAGGGGCGGGTGGACCGAAATGCAAACGTCCGAGGTGAATTTCCGTTACGCCGTTCGGTCGCCAAATCCAGAAGCAGAGTCGCTTGCAGTGGCCCGTGAAAGATTAGGCCCGGATAGCCCTCCTCGCCGGTCACGTAGGGTTCGTCGTAGTGGATTCGATGGCCGTTGAAGGTGATGGCGGAATAGCGGAATAGCAGTACGGAATTCGCCTCAACATGACGAGAATAATCCGCGACCTCGCGTGTGGGTGCACACTCTTCCTTTATGGAGGCGCTTTCGAGTTCACGGTAGACAATATCCTGTCGTTCGTCGAGGCTGCGGCCCCGAGAGGTGGCATAACGATGCCGCACCGTAACGAAGATCAGTTTGCCGCTTTGCCCCTTTTTCAGCTCGACATTTTCAATCGTCGAGACGCGGGAGACCTCGTCGCCAATGCGGAAGTCGCCTGAGAAAGCCAATTCTCCGCCCGCCCACATACGCCGGGGAAACGGAACCGGGGGCAAGAAACTGCCACGTGCAGGATGGCCGTCTCGCCCAATGCCCCGCATAGGGACGATATCGGGCGCTAGGCACCAATGGATTCCGACCGGGGCCGCCGCGCCAGGGGATGCGTTTCGCTCGATGTCCAGTACGGCGTCGAGGCTTGCCGCGAGACGGGGAGTGATTACATCGCTCACGCTTCGTTCGCGACCGATCCAGGTTCTGAGGTAGTTGATATCGACATCGGTCATGCCCCCTCCGTCAATAGGATCGCGGCATGCCAAGCACATGCTCGGAAATGAAGCTGAGAATCAAGTTGGTCGAAATCGGCGCTACCTGATATAGGCGCGTCTCGCGAAACTTGCGTTCGACATCGTACTCCTCGGCGAAGGCAAATCCACCATGGGTCTGCACGCAGGCCTCGGCAGCTGCCCAGGACGCCTCGGCCGCCAGCATCTTGGCGATATTGGCCTCCTCGCCACAATTCTGGCCCTGCTCATAGCGCAAAGCCGCTTCATGCACCATCAGTTCGGCGGCGCGCATCTGGGCATAGGAGCGTGCGATCGGGAACTGGATGCCTTGGTTCTGGCCGATCGGTCGACCGAACACTACCCGCTCCTTGGAGTAGTCGCTGGCTTTCTTGATAAACCATTTTGCATCGCCGACACATTCGGCGGCAATTAGAATACGCTCCGCATTCATGCCTGAAAGAATGTAGCGGAAGCCTTTTCCTTCTTCACCCAGCAGGTTCTCCACCGGAACCCTCACATTGTCGAAGAACACCTCTGTGGTGGCGTGGTTCATCATGGTGCGGATCGGCCGTATGGTCATCCCAGCCCGCTTGGCCTGCTGCATGTCGACGATGAAGATCGAGAGGCCATCGGTCTTCTTGGCCACTTCGTCCCTGGACGTGGTGCGCGCCAAGAGTAACATCAGGTCGGAATGTTCGGCGCGCGAGGTCCAGATCTTCTGACCGTTGACCACATACTGGTCGCCGTCTTTGCGGGCGAAGGTCTTCAGCGAGGTCGTGTCGGTGCCGCTGGCCGGCTCGGTGACGCCAAAGGCTTGTAGGCGCAGTTCGCCCGTCGCGATCTTGGGCAGATATTTGCGCTTCTGTTCATCATTGCCGTGCCGCAGGATGGCGCCCATGATATACATCTGGGCATGGCAGGCACCGCCGTTGCAGCCGGATCGCTGCACTTCTTCCAGGATTGCGGCAGCTGCCGAGAGCGGCAGCCCGGAACCGCCATATTCCTCCGGAATAAGTGCGGAAAGGTAGCCTGCTTCGGTCAGGGCATCGACGAATTTGGCGGGATAGGCACTGTCGCGCTCGAGCTTTTGCCAATATTCACCCGGAAACCCTGCGCAGAGCTTCGCGACTTCCTCCCTTATTTCGGCATAGTCCTGACTCGACACGTCTTTCTCCCTTTGAACAGTAGGTAAAGTCGAGTTTAGGGGGGCGTCATTATAACCACAAATACAGATTGGTGAGGCTGCATATATAGGAAATCTATAGCTCAGCCTCGACATGACGGATATCACCCGCCGCGTCGATGTGATCCAGCAGGGAAAACAGCGACGAGGCGCGGTTACCCAACACAGGCCTCGAAAGCGTCATGAACTTGGTTTCGATCTCGCTCATTTGCGGAAACGTTCCAGGCTCGCCGGATGGGTCGGCAATGGTGCGTTCCATTGTTCCAGACGCCGTGTGCACGGCAATATTGGCGCCGAAGGGATGGCGGAGGCCTTCAAGTAGCTCGTCGCGCCGTACGTCGATGCGCGCGGCTATGGCTTCGACATCGGGATTGCCGAGCAAGGCATAGTCATCCCAACCGAAACTGCCCTTGTACAGCGCCACCGCAGCGGCAAAAGGCATCGAGAACTGGCCTTCCACGACGCTTCTCGGCCGTCGCTTGGCTTGGAGCGGCGCACCGGTCAAGACGATGCCGTTCTTGTGCAGCCCGATATCGACCGACAGGATATCTGCCGCGGACCATCCGTTCTCGCGCCGTAGTTTCAGCAGGCCGTCAACGGCGGCATGGGTATAGCGGCAGGCCGGATAGGGCTTCATGCCGATATTCATCGTCTCGTAGACGGTGCCCAGATCGGCCACGGCCCGCTCGGGCAGAGGATCGTCAGTGTAGCCGACGAGGAAGCCATGTTTGCCTTCGATGGCATCGGCCGCACCGACGAAGCCCTCCTTTGCTAGTGTGGCGGCGATCAGCCCGTTCATGGCAGCAGCGCCTACCTGGTAGCGTTTGTTCCAGGCGCCGTTGACCAGAAATTGCAGAGAGCCGGCCGCCTGGCTGCCGGCGACGCCGAAGGCCGAGGCGATCCCTGCCGCATCCAGGCCGAGCAGTTTGCCTGCCGCCGCTGCTGCGCCAAACGTACCGGCCGTTGCGGTGGGATGAAATCCACGCGCATAATGTGCGGTGGGGTCGAGCGCGTTGCCGAGCCGGCAGCAGACCTCGTAGCCGGCAACGATGGCAGCCAGCAGTTCCTTGCCCGATGCGCCGACCATCTCGGCCGCCGCATAGGCGGCCGGTACGACGGGTGCGCTCGGATGCAGCGAGCTGTCGGCATGGGTATCGTCGAAATCCAATGAATGACCGAGCGCGCCGTTGAGTAGGGCCGCTGTCGCCGGAATATAGTTGCGGGATGATCCAAACACCGTGCACTGGCCTGGTGCGTCCAGGCCGAGCGCCTTGATCATGCCGAGCAGGCTAGGGGTGGAATCGGCTTCCTTACCGGCCCGCACGATGCTGCCGATCAGATCGATGGCGAGATGCCGTGCACGCTCAGGCACCTCAGGCGGCAGAAGCCCATAATGGAGGTCGGCGACATATTTGGCGAGGATTTCGGTGATTTTTATCATCTCACGATCCGTTTGAATGGCGTTTGTACGAATGGATTATCTGCCGCGCTCGGGCGAGAACGGGAGCATCGACCATGGCGCCATCCACGGCCCGCGCGCCGTCCTCAATGCTTGCCGCGATCCGCAATGCCCAGGCGACGTCTTCGGCGGCAGGGGCCTGGCCCGCGCGCGCCGGCGTGATTTGCGCAGGATGAATGAGCAGCTTTCCGGCAAAACCGAGCGATGCGCCGTAGCGCGCTTCGTTCTCGGCGATCGAACCGTCCTTGATCGACAGCGTGACGCCGTCGACTGGCGCCGGCCGGCCGGCAATGCGCGATGCCAGCACGATACGGCTGCGGGCGAGTAACAATGCTTCGCGACTGTGAGCGCAGCCGAGATCGGCGGCAAAGTCGATCGAACCGAAAGCCAGGCGATCGGCCGCGGCGGCAATGGCATCCGCATGGACGAGGCCTTTGGCAGATTCGATAATGGCAAGGACAGGCATTCCGGCTGGCAGCCGTGCGCGCACCGCCTCGATGTCGCGCACACTTTCCGCTTTGGGCAGGACGACACCGTGGATCGGCAGGCAGGCGGCCATGGTGACATCATCATCATGCCAGGATGTGCCGCTGCCATTGATGCGGATGAAAACCGGGCAGGCTGTGCCGGCGTCACCCAGTGCAACTGTCAGCCCGCTACGAGCATCCGCTTTCGCAGATGGCGAGACGGCATCTTCGAGGTCGACGATGATCGCATCGGCGCCCGCTCCTGCCGCCTTGGCGAAGCGCTCGGGCCGATCGGCGGGTACGAAGAGGAAGAGCACGAGATCGGCGATGTCGGCAGGCATGAATGTCCGGAGCAGTTGATGGCAAGGTGGCCATTGTCGCCACTTATGTCAAAGTTCGCCAATATATTTTTGCTCGTTGGTGTATACTCTCCCATTATGATCGCGCCCGCCAGCTGAGATAACATTTACGTATGGCCACTCCATTAGAGTGTTATTTGAAGTGATGACAAAAATCGGCGATGCTCCCCTAAGCCGAGGTAAGTCGGCCGTGACGAAACAAGAATTGTTTGGCGGGAGCAATGAAATCAGATCTCAAAGGCGTGCTGGTGGTGTCCATTGAGCAGGCCGTCGCCGCGCCTTACCTGTCGTGCAAACTGGCCGATGCCGGCGCACGGGTAATCAAGGTCGAGCGGCCCGAAGGCGATTTCGCCCGGGAATACGATCATCTCGTCCATGGCGAAAGCGCTTATTTCGTCTGGCTCAATCGTGGCAAGGAATCGGTCTGTCTCGATCTCAAACAGGAAGAAGATCGGGTGATCCTGATGAATATGATCGGGCGTGCAGATGTCTTCATCCAGAACCTGGCGCCCGGCGCGGTGGATCGTCTCGGCTTCGGCGCAGACACGCTTCGCAAGAAATTCCCGCAGCTCATCGTCTGTTCGATTTCAGGCTATGGAGACGAGGGACCGCTGCGCGACCTAAAGGCCTACGACCTGCTGGTCCAGGCTGAGAGCGGCCTGTCTGCCATCACCGGCAACGAACACGGCTCGGCGCGCGTCGGCGTTTCGGTCTGCGACATCGCTGCTGGGATGACTGCGACGCAAGCCGTGCTGCAGGCGCTTTTTGCGCGCAGACAGACAGGAGAGGGCCGGCATATTTCCATCTCGCTCTATCATGCACTGTCGGACTGGATGAACGTGCCCTATCTGCAATATATCTATGGCGGCAAGGTGCCGGCACGCAATGGCCTGAACCATCCGACCATCGCGCCCTACGGCGCCTATGTGTGCGCCGACGGCAAATCAGTGCTGTTTTCGATCCAGAACGAACGGGAATGGAACGTGTTTTGCAGCGAAGTGCTGGGGCACCGCGAACTGGCATCCGATCCGCGCTTTGCCTCCAACAGCGATCGGGTCAAAAACCGCGAAGTGCTGGATGCTGCCATCATACCAATCTTCGCTGCTGTCGCCCGGGATGAAATGGCTGAACGGCTCTATTCGGCACGCATCGCCTATGGCCGTGTAAGCACTCTGGAAGATGTCGCTGATCATCCGCAGAACCGCTACATGTCCGTGGATACGCCGACAGGCCCGGTACGCATGCTGGCGCCCGGCGCGATTGCCGATGGCGCCGTCCCCTCGTTCGGTCCGGTTCCAGCCTTGGGGGAGGGTACGGAGCGTCTCCGAGAAGAATTCTCCGTCGTCCAGATATCGGCGTGACCGCTGGAACCTATACGCACACGCATCTATACTTGACAGACTTCCTCCCGTTTCCATTATAACGGAAAGCGAAGCTGCCTTGCGCAGCCATAAAAGAATATTGGGAGGTCCGCGTGGACCTGCGTCAGTTGCGCTATTTCGTCGCCATCGTCGAGCAGGGCTCCTTCTCCAAGGCGGCCGCGACGTTGAACGTGGCACAGCCCGCGCTCAGCCTGCACGTGCGTAACATGGAAGCCGATCTCGAAACGGCGCTGTTGTTCCGCAGCCCGCAGGGCGTTATGGCTACCGAGGCTGGCGAGATCTTGCTGCGCAATGCCCGTATTATCATCGATCAATTTTCCATCGCCCAGGAAGAGATCAAGGGGCATGAGGCGGAGCCGGCCGGGGAAGTGCGATTGGGCTTGCCAGGGACCATCAGCCAGATACTGTCGGTACCGCTGATCATAGCCGCGCGCCAGCGCTATCCGAAGATCAAGCTGCGTATAGCCGAGGCGATGAGCGGCTTCATCACGGAATGGATCAGGGAAAGCCGGATAGACATCGCGGTGCTTTATATTCCTGTCGAGGACAGGGTGCTGACATCCTATTCGGTGCTCACCGAGGAACTCTGCCTTCTGGGTCCGGCGACGCCGATAGAAGACATCAAGACGCCGGCTTTCGGGCCGCTGACGCTCAGGCAAATCGCGCCACTGCCGCTTATCCTGCCGAGTTCCAGCCATGGTCTGCGCGAGTTGCTCGAACGACAGGCGTCTGCGGGCGGGCTCAGCATGAATACCGTCATCGACGTCGATTCCTATGGCAATATCAAGGAGCTGGTGGAAAAGGGGCTGGGCTATTCGATCCTGCCGTTTAACGCCATTTCGCGCGAGGTGCGCGAGGGGCGGCTGCGGTCGTGGCGAATTAGGAAGCCGGAGCTCAAGCGCGACGTCCATCTGGTCCGTCCCGCGGATCGGCCGATGACCAACGCCGTTGCAGTCATAGAAGCGCTGTGCCGCGATACGCTGCTGGAGCTTGTGGCCACCGGTCAATGGAGCGGTGCCAAGCCACTGCATTAGCGGCATAGCGGATCGCTATACCTGCAAGCTGAATATTATCTTTGAATATAGCCTGATGCGCCGCAACTTCCTCCTGTCAAATGCCGACGGAGGAATGATTATGAACAAGAATATCGGGATCAAAGTGCACGCGAAAAGCCGCCTTGCCGGCAAGGTGGCGATCGTGACTGGGGCCGGCGGTGGCTTTGGAGAAGGTATTGCCCGGCTGTTTGCATCGGAAGGCGCGAAGGTCGTCGTGCTCGACATTCGTGCTGATGCTGCGGAACGCGTGGCGGCCGCCATCGGCGGCGAGACGTTTGCGACAACTGGCGATGTCGGCTCCAGGGATGATGTCGTGCGCGCCATAGCCGCAGTGACCGATAAATTTGGCGCGCCGGACATTGTCGTCAACAATGCCGGCTGGACGCATCGCAACCAGCCTATGCTTGATATCGATGAGGAAACCTTCGACCGTGTCTACCGGATCAACGTCAAGTCGATCTATCTGATGGCGCAGCCCGTCGTGCCGCTGATGAAGGCCAATGGCGGCGGGACGATTATCAATGTCGGCTCGGTGGCTGGTATCCGGCCGCGCCCGGGTCTCACCTGGTACAACGGAACCAAGGGCGCGGTTAACATCCTCTCGCAATCCATGGCCGTTGAATTGGCCCCCGATCTAATCCGGGTCAATTGCATCTGCCCGGTACTGGGGGAAACCGGCTTGCTTGAAAGCTTCATGGGCGTGGCCGACACGCCGGAAAACAGAGCCCGCTTCTTGTCGACCATCCCCCTCGGTCGTCTGTCGCGCCGGGACGATATTGCCTATGCCGCGCTCTATCTCGCATCCGACGAAGCAGCGTTCCTGACCGGCGTGTTGCTGCCCGTCGACGGTGGGCGAACGATTTGAACCACCAACATTCGGCCGCATAACGGTGATGCCGAACGTGACGTCGCCATAACATCGACATATGGCGCATAGCGCAATTTGATAATTTAATTAATGCGCCCGCCTGCTATAGATTTCAGGAAGTTCCGAGATTTTCCGTGTTTTTCAGCGGGTCCGAACGGGAGGCTGGAGGAGCGGCGGCCATAAGATTATGTGGCTGCCGGGAAGAAAGGCGAAACACAGAAAGCGTGCGAAACTCGCAACGATCCGGAAAGTAGATCGATTGTCGCGCTGGAGTGCAGGGAGGAATACGGCCTTGAACGTGCAGAAGTTATTCCGTTATCTCAACCAGGAAAAAATCGTCTTCATCCTGACGGTGCTGCTCTTCATCGCCTTTTCACTGACGCTGAACAATTTTCTTGATCGCGAAAATGTGCTGTCGCTAGTCCGCAGCGTCGCCGTGCTTGGCATACTCGGGCTCGGCATGTTGATCGTCGTCCTCGGTCGCGGTATCGACCTGTCGCTGGTGGCAACGATGGCGATATCCGTCGCCTGGTCGATGCAACTTATCAACGAGGGAATGTCGGTCTATACAGCGCTCACGGTCGGACTACTATTCGCGCTCGGTGTGGCGCTGTTCACCGGCATTCTGGTGGCTTACGCTGAAATTCCACCGCTGTTTGCAACCATCGCAATGGCAACCTTCGTCTACGGGTTCGGCCGTGCGCATCTGATCGTCGGCACCGATGTCGTTTACATGCCGAAGACGCTGGGCTGGATCATCTCGCTGGGGCAGGGCAAATTCATCGGTATTCCGATGCCGATTATCGTCGCCGCCGTCATGGCGCTGGTGGTGTTCCTGTTCCTGAAGTTCACCAAGATCGGCAACTTCATCTATGCGATAGGCGACAATCTCGCCGCGTCGCGGATATCGGGCATTTCGGTGCGGCCGGTGCTGGTGCTGCAATATGTGTTTTCAGGCGGCATCGCTTTCGTGGCCGGCATCATTACTGCGACCTCGGTCGAGGCGATGAACACCCGCATTGTCAATTCCAATATGATCTATGACGTCATCCTGGTCGTGGTGCTCGGCGGCGTCGGCCTGTCGGGCGGCCGCGGCAATGTGCGCAACGTCATCGTCGGCACGCTGCTGATCGGCGTGCTGATGAACGGCATGACCATTATGGATATCCAATACACGGTTCAGAACGTCATCAAGAGCCTGATTCTGCTGTTCGCCATCGTCATCGACAGCGTGGTCAACCCACGCGACGAGCAGACCGGCCAACAGGGCGACATCTGACCAGACCAATCAATCAGCAAACACTTGCGCTAAGGAGGAGTGGAACATGGGTAAGACTGGTTTACTGAAACTGGCGGCGATCTCGCTTGCCGTACTGACGATCTGTGCAACCGCGGTCAAGGCGGCCGACGATATGAACGATCCCTATCGCGCGCCGGCGCTTGACTCGCTCAAAGGCAAGAAGATCGCCTATCTGCCGATTTCGATCGGCTTTGACCTGGCGCAGGCCTGGGGCGGGGTCGTCAAGACGGAAGCCGAGCGTTACGGCATGACATTCTCGTCGCAGGACCCGAACTGGAACACTGATGCCATGGCACAAGGCATGACGGCGCTGATCGCCGAGCATCCCGATGTCATCGTCACCCAGAATCCTGATATGCAGTCTCTTGCCCGCCTGATGAAGCAGGCCGAAGCCGCCGGCATTGTTGTCGTGCAGTTGAACATGCAGGGCGCGGTGCAGACCGACGCCTTTGTTGGCCCTGACTTCATCGCCATGGGCGAGCAGGCCGCCAACATGATGATCAAGAAGTGTGGTGCCGATACGCAGACATCTCACAAGGTCGCCATTGTCCAGGGTGTCCTGACCGGCGGTGTCAGCTACTATCAGGTACAGGGCATGATGAAGGTGTTCGCCGAACATCCTGAAATCAAGATCGTTTCTAGCCAGGCTGCTGACTGGGATGCCTCCAAGGCGCGCGCAATCACCGAAACCGCAATCCAGCAGAATCCGGATCTATGCGGCGTGATCGACGTCTGGGACGGCCAGGGCATTGGCACCGGTGCCGCGATCAAGCAGGCCGGCAAACAGGGCCAGATCTACTTCGTCACGTCGGGTGGTGGCGCGCAGAGCATGTGCGATGGCCTGGCTGACGGTACGTACTCGGTGGCCATCAACTACAATGCTCCGGGCATGGGCCGCGATGCCTGGACCGCCATTATGATGGCGCTCCAGAACAACCAGGGTGCCGGCGCGATCAAGACGCAGATCTATTCGCCAACCCGCGTCATGACCAAGGATGACGTCAAGGAAGGCACCTGCTGGGATCCGCAGCAATACGCCAAGATCCTGCGCTGAACGAAATTCGAATATGGCCGGCTGACCGCCGGCCATATTCCCACAGTCTATTTTACTTATATTGCATGAGGAGGCGTGCCTTGGCATCGGCGAGTAACCTAACGAAGCTGAGATACCGCTTCATACCTGACCATATCATCGGCGAAATCCTGTCGAAGAAGTGGATCGACAACGCGATTCCATTTCTGGTGCTGGTCTGTGTCATCGCGGTTTTCGGATCGCTGATCCCGAATTTCTTCTCCGGCAGCAATCTTTCGATCACCTCCCGGCAACTCGGCGAATTCGCGCTGGTCTGCATCGCCATGATGACGGTAATCGTCGTCGGTGGCATCGACCTTTCCGTCGGCTCCAATTTCGCGCTTGGCAATTTCATGATGCTGGCGCTGCTTAATCTCGCCAATTGGCCGGTCGCCGCCGCCCTGCCCACCGTCATCCTGATCTGCGGTTCGGTCGGCCTGCTCAACGGCTTCCTGATCGGCTACCTGCGACTGAGGGCATTTTTGACCACCCTGGTGACGCTGATCATCGTCCGCGCCGTAGTCGATATGCTGCTGCTCAAATATGTGCAGGCGATGTCGATGAGTTTCTACCAGTCCGATATCTGGGACCTGATGGGCCTCGGCGGCTTCTTCGGCATTCCTTTCTCGTTGTGCGTTCTGATCGTGGTGGCCATCATCGGTCATGTCCTGCTGACGCGCTCGCGTCCCGGCTGGCGGCTAATGGCGATCGGCGGCTCGCGCCGCTCGGCCCACAATATCGGCCTGTCGGTTCGCGGCGCTGTCTGCGCAGCCTATACTATTTCCGGCATGCTGTGTGGTCTCGCCGGCGCACTTTATGCGGCACGCCTCGGTGGCGCCGGCAGCGATACCGGCATGGGCATGGAAATCGCTGCACTGACGGCGGCGGTTCTTGGCGGCAACAGCCTCGGCGGCGGCCGCGGCTCGATCGTCAAGGCGCTGATCGGCGCAGTCACAGTACTTGTTCTTACCAATGGCGTGTTGCGCCTTGGCCTGAATTCTGGCTCTGGCCCGATGGTGCTCGGTCTGACGCTGATCTTTGCCGTGTTCGTAGACGTCCGTTGGCTCAAGAACCGCGACAAACTGCTGTCCAAGGTCTATGTGTCGCCGACCTATATCGAGCTGCCCGAACCGGTCTCCACCAATGCAGCCGACAACACGGCCTTCGCGCTCAACGACCGCCTCCGGGACGTTGAGATCATCGGCCTGGGAGATGTTGAATCGCCGGAAGACGTGATTCTCGACGATGATGACAACCTCTATTGCGGCACAAGGCATGGCGATATCGTCCGCTTCTTCTCCCCCGACTACAAGACCCACGAGATTTTCGCCCATATCGGCGGCTCGCCGCTGGGCATGTCCTGGGACAAGGATTGCAACCTGCTGGTCTGCGTCGGCGGCATGGGGCTCTACAAGATCGACCGCGAACGTAACGTCATCAAGGTGACCGACGAAACCAATCGCTCGACCTTCTCCGTCGTTGACGATTCCCGCCTTAGACTGGCAGACGATCTCGATGTTGCGCCGGACGGCCGCGTATACTTCTCCGAAGCGACGATCCGCTACGAGATGCACGATTGGCCGGTCGATGCACTTGAGAGCCGCGGCAATGGCCGCATCATCTGCTACGACCCGAAGACCGGCAAGACCACCACTGCCATCCGCAACCTGATCTTCCCGAACGGCGTCTGCCTGGCGCAGGATGCACAATCTATCCTGTTTGCCGAGAGCTGGGCCTGCCGGATCAGCCGCTACTGGATCGACGGCCCGAAGGCGGGCACGGTCGAGATCGTGCTCGACAGGCTGCCGGGTTATCCAGACAACATCAACCGCGCCTCGGACGGTACCTATTGGGCGGCATTGATGGGGATGCGCTCGCCAGCCCTCGACGTGGCGCTGCAGATGCCGGGCTTCCGCAAGCGCATGGCGCGCCGCATCGCGCCGGACCAGTGGCTTTACCCGAACCTCAACATTGGCTGCGTCATCCGTTTCAACGACAAGGGCGAGGTGTTGGAATCACTCTGGGACCAGGGTGCCGAGAACCATCCAATGATCACTTCGATGCGCGAGCACAGAGGCTACCTCTATCTCGGCGGCATCACTAACAACCGCATCGGCCGTATCAAGCTTGAAGGACGTGACCCCAACTGGAGCGGCTATCAGAACTACTGGGGGAAGGCGTGATGGCCAATGCATTGCGAGACTGGGTGGATCGTTTCCTGGGCCGTGGTGACGCGGCCGTCACCGTGCCGCCGCTCGATGGCGCATTGAAGCCCAACAACCTGTTGGAAGAAGCGCCAGCAGGTCCGAGCATAGCCGGCGCTGACAATATCATCACGACATCGAGCGGATTGTTTGTTTCGAGCGGCAACGAGTTGCTGCGGCTCGCGGGTGAAGGTCAGGCGGATCCGATCTCCGTCTATACCACGTCCGGAAGGATTTCGGCGGTCGCGGTGTCCACCGATGGCACGCTTGCTGTCGCATCAGCACCCAAAAGTCTGGCTTTTGTCGATCCGTTGGGCCGACCACTGCCCAATCTCGCAGCCGGCACACAAGACTGGAATGGCGTCACTGCGATGGCTTTCGCCAGCTCCCGCGACCTGATCCTGACGATCGGTTCCGCCGCCAACACGCTTGATGAATGGCAGCGCGACCTGCTCGACGGTGGCCGGTCCGGCTCGGTCTGGAAGCTCGACACCAAGACTGGCAAGGCAACCAGACTTGTCGATTATCTCGCCTATCCGAATGGCGTCGCGATCGAGCGCGACGGCAATATCATCGTCAGCGAAGCCTGGCAAAAGCAACTCATTCGCCTGAGCCCCAGCGGCAAGCTGCTGGGCGAGGTGATGGAAGACCTGCCGGGTTATCCCGCCCGCATCAGCGTCTCCAGTCGCGGCGGCTACTGGCTATCGGTGTTTGCGCCGCGCAACCAGTTGATCGAGTTCGTGCTGCGTGAGCCCGATTATCGCAAGGCGATGATGGCGCAGGTGGACAAGGCATTCTGGGTGGCGCCCGCGCTCAGCAGCGGGCGCTCGTTTCGCGAGCCGATGCAGGGCGGGGCGCTCAAGCAGATGGGTATCCTAAAGCCTTGGGCGCCGACGCGCTCTTATGGCCTCGTGGTGGAACTGACGCCTGATTTCGTGCCGGTTCGCAGTCTACACAGCCGCGCCGGCGGCAAGCGCCATGGCATCACATCGGCGATCGAGGCAGGCGGCAAGCTCTGGGCAACAGCCAAGGGCGGCGACGAAGTGGTCGCGGTCGACCTCGGTATGCGGGGGAATTGACAATGCGTCCGAATTTCGAATCCGAGCCTGCCGTTGTGTTCAAGCCAATTGTCGAACTCAAGAACGTCACCAAGGAATTCCACGGCGTGGCGGCACTGCGTGACGTCAGCTTCACGCTGATGCCGGGCGAGGTGCATGCGCTGCTGGGCGAAAACGGGGCCGGCAAATCGACGCTGACCAAGATCATGGCCGGCGTGCACGAGCCGTCCAAGGGCGAGGTGCTGTTCGACGGCCAGCCGATGAGCTTCGGCAGCCCGGCCGATGCCCTGCACAAGGGCATCGCAATGGTGTTTCAGGAGACCAGCCTGGTGCCGTCGCTGACTGTGGCCCAGAATATTTACCTGGGTAACGAAAAGTTTCTCAACCGCCTGCGCGGTATCTACATCGCTGCCCAGCAATTCCTGCAATCGCTGAATTTCGGCGTCGACCCGACCATGTATGTTTCGCAGCTGGGCGCCGCTCAGAAGCAGATGGTGGAAATCGCTCGAGCCGTCCATCACAAGGCCAAGGTGATTATCTTCGACGAGCCGACCGCGACGCTGACGCCAGAAGAGAAGCATCACTTCTTTTCGCTGATCAACCGGCTCAGGAAGGACGGCGTGTCGATCATCTTCATCAGCCACGCGCTGGAAGAGGCTCTCGCGATCTCTGACCGCATTACCATCCTGCGCGACGGCCAACACATCATCACCGACGATGCCAAGAAATTCGACCGCGACAAGATCATCGCCTCGATGGTCGGCCGGTCGCTGTCGGGCGAGCTCTACAGCCTCGACAAGGCCAGGGTCGCGCGACCCTATGGCCCCAAGGTGCTGTCGGTGCAGAACCTGTCGATGGGCAAGATGGTGCGCAATACATCCTTCTCCATCTATGCAGGCCAGATCACTGGCATTTTCGGGCTGATTGGTTCGGGCCGTACCGAGACTGCCAAGATTATCTCCGGCGTCGTCAAGCGCGACTTCTTCCATGGCGGTGAGGTGCGTCTCGAAGGCAAGTCGGTGCGCTATCGCGTGCCGCGCCCGGCAGTGAAGGACGGCATCGTCTATGTCACCGAAGATCGCAAGGTCGAGGGCTTCTTCGAGACAAAGTCGATTGCCGAGAACATATACATGAGCCTGCTGTCCGCCGACCTCAACAAGGGTGTCGTGGTCAGCCATTCCGAGATGATGGAGTTGGCCAAGAACTGGACGAAGAAGCTCAACGTCAAGGCAATCGGCGCCCAGGCGCGAGTGATCGAGCTGTCAGGCGGCAACCAGCAGAAAGTGGTTATCGCCCGCTCGCTGGTTCAGAAGCCAAAATTGGTGATCTTCGACGAGCCGACGCGCGGCGTCGATGTCGGCGCGATTGCCGAGCTCCATCACGTGATCAATGAACTCGCCGATTCCGGCCTCGCCGTCGTTGTCATCTCATCCTACCTTCCCGAGATTCTCAATCTTGCCGATCGCATCCTGGTGTCGCGCCAGGGCCGCGTCGTGGAGGAATTCTCGACCGAGGAAGCGACCGAAGAAAAGATCATGTATGCCGCCGTCCATTGACCGCTGCGCAACGCTTACCGAATGCATTGAATAAGGCTGAGACAATGAAGATCAGAGCGGCTGTCCTTGAAGAAATGGGCCTCGAACGATCCTATGCCAAGTCCCTGCCGCTGAGGGTGCAGGAGGTCGATCTGGAAGGCCCCGGCCCCGGCGAGGTGCTGGTGAAAATGGCAGTCGCTGGCCTCTGCCATTCCGACCTCTCGGTGATCGAGGGCAACCGGCCACGCCCTGTGCCGATGGTGCTCGGCCACGAGGCCTCGGGTGTCGTCCAAGAAGTCGGAGAGTATGTCGAGGATTTGGGACCGGGCGATCACGTCGTTTTCGTCTTTGTACCGAGCTGTGGCCATTGTAATCCCTGTTCCGAAGGCCGTCCCGCACTTTGCGAGCCGGGTGCGGCCCGCAACGGCGCCGGCGATCTGCTGTCGGGCGCGACGCGCCTGAGACGCGACGGCGAGAAGCTGCATCATCATTGCGGCGTTTCCTCCTTTGCCGAATATGCGACGGTATCACGCCGCTCGCTGGTCAAAGTCGATCGTGACATTCCTCTCGACATTGCTGGGCTGATCGGTTGCGCCGTCATTACTGGCGCCGGCGCAGTGTTCAATACCGGCGACGTCAAGCCGGGCGGTTCAGCCGCTGTCGTCGGCCTTGGCGGTGTTGGGCTCGCGGCGATATTGGGCGCGGTTGCCGCCGGCGCCGAGACGATCATTGCCGTCGACCGGCTGGATTCGAAGCTGGAACTCGCCTGCGAACTCGGCGCCACCCACACATTCAACTCAGACGATCCGGATATCGTCGCTAAGATCAAGGATGCCACCAAGGGTGGTGTTGAGGCGGCGCTGGAATTTGCCGGCTCGGTCAAGGCGCTGGAATTCAGCTATGCGATCACAAGGCGCGGCGGCACCACCATCACCGCTGGCCTGCCGAACCCCAAGGCCATGCTGCAACTCCCCGCGGTTACGCTGGTCGCCGAAGAGCGGACGCTGAAGGGTAGTTATATCGGCTCGGGCGTGCCATCGCGCGACATCCCGCGCTTTCTGGCGCTCTACAAGCGCGGCAAGATGCCCGTCGACAAGCTGCTTAGCCACCGGCTGAAGCTCGAGGATATCAACGAAGGTTTCGACCGCCTCGCTGATGGCTCGGCTATCCGTCAGATCGTCGAGTTCAACTGATCAACAGATTTGCGGCGCCTCTCAGACAGCCGCTTGTGCAAATTCGGGAAAGACATGGAGTAATGTCATGGCGAGAGCCGAAGGTATCAAGGATTTCCGCTGCTTCATCAACGGCGCATGGGTCAATGCGCAATCCGGCGAGACGTTTGAGTCGACCGATCCGTTCACCGCAAAAGTCTGGGCCCGTATCCCAAAATGCGATGCACGCGACGTTGATCTCGCCGTGGACGCCGCACGCCGTGCCTTCGACACCGGCGAGTGGTCGAAGCTCAATGCCACCCAGCGCGGCCATTTGCTGCGCAAACTCGGGGACCTGATCCTGCGCGATGCGGATCATCTCGCGTCGACTGAAGTCCAGGACAACGGCAAACTCTACGCTGAGATGCGCGGCCAAGTCGGCTATATCCCGCAATGGTTCTATTATTTTGGCGGGCTCGCCGACAAGGTCGAGGGCGCTGTCATGCCGATCGACAAGCCGGATATGTTCACCTACACGCGTCATGAGCCTGTTGGCGTCGTCGCGGCCATCACGCCGTGGAATTCGCCATTGTTGCTGCTGACCTGGAAGCTGGCACCGGCGCTGGCGGCGGGTTGCACGATGGTCATCAAGCCGTCGGAATTCACCTCGGCCTCGACGCTCGAACTGATGCGGCTGATCGATGAGGCTGGGTTTTCGAAGGGCGTGGTCAATGTCGTCACCGGCTTCGGGGCGGATGTCGGCGAAGCGATCTCGACCCATTCCGGCATTGACAAAATCGCCTTTACCGGCGGTGAGGCTTCGGGACGGCGCATTGCCCAGCAGGCGTCCGGCACGTTCAAGCGGTTGACACTGGAACTCGGCGGTAAATCAGCACAGTTGGTCTTCCCGGACGCCAATATCGACAATGCGGTCAAGGGCGTGGTGTCCGGCATCTTTGCCGCCACCGGCCAGACCTGCATTGCCGGCTCGCGGCTGCTCGTGCACGAGAGCATCCACGATCAGTTCCTCGAAAAGTTCGTTGAACTCGCCAAGACCGCCCGCATGGGCGACCCGATGGACATGGCCACACAGGTCGGTCCAGTGACAACCCAGCCGCAATACAAGCGTGTCCTATCGATGATCGAAATGGCGCGGAACGAAGGCGCCCAAGCGGTTATGGGCGGTCAGCCGGCCGATCGACTCGAATGCGGTGACGGCTGGTTCATCGAACCGACCGTGTTTGCCGGCGTCCGCAACGACATGCGCATTGCGCAGGAAGAGGTGTTCGGGCCTGTACTTTCGGTCATCAAGTTCAGTGACGACGAGGAAGCCTACAGCATCGCCAACGATACAGCCTACGGTCTGGCTGCCGGCGTCTGGACTTCGGATATGGCCAGAGCATTTACCGCCGCAAAGCGTCTAAGGGCCGGTACGGTGTGGACCAATACTTATCGCGCCGTCAGCTATATGATGCCCTTTGGCGGCTTCAAGAATTCCGGCATGGGCCGCGAAAGTGGCCAGGAAGCCATCCATGACTTCCTAGAAACCAAAAGTGTCTGGCTCGCCTTCAACAAGGACGTGCCCAATCCCTTCGTGATGCGCTGACCCGCGCCAGGCTCAATTGCTGTGGTGTAGTCAATTGATGAGGCATCCTGCTATTGCTCCTCCGTTACGAGATCGTGGCCTTCGACGCTGTTGCCTACCGCAACCATCGTATCCGGATAGGCAGCCGCGACCCTCTGCGCAAGGGCGGTCGCGCGGTCCGTAGTGCGGTTGCTAATAGTAATACAGGCGACACCATGGCGCGCCAGCGCGAACGCGATGCCAGCCGCCGCTCCGCCGGCGCCCGCCAAATAGACGCGACGAGTCGGGACCGTATGCCCTGCCAGCTCAAGACCGGCGACCATCCCCTCCCCATCGAGCTGCGTCCCTTCAAGACGACCGTCCGCGAGCTTGCGAACCGCGTTGACTGCGCCGACTTCGCGTGCCTGCACCGTCATCACATCAATCAGTTTCGTTATGGCCTGCTTGTGGGGTAGTGTCACGATCAGGCCGTGGAAACTGGACGAGCGACGGAACACATCGACAAAACGGGGGAGGTCGTCGGAAGCCACCTGGACGGGGAACGCCACGGCATCGGCATGGAGCGACGCGAATTCTTGATATAGTGCGAACCCACAATGTAGCCGACGGGATCCGCAATCAGGCCGAACAGCTTTGTCGTCCCGACAATTTTCATGAGACAGGTTCCTGCAATAAGCGCGCAAAGAGAGTGCAGTTTGAAATAGCCTGGGCGAAGCAGGCTTGCTGCCTGAGCTGACGTCTTTCCGTCGCAACGATGAAGCGGCGACGCAACCGAATTTCAACTATCCTGCGGGGCGTACATGGATCCAAGGCGCTAATCTCAGGCGTGGCAGGCCGCAGTTTTGATGAGCCTTGCGCCGCTGCTCGCGTCAAACCAATGGATAGCTTCGGGAGCGGTTGTGATCCGCATCGTCTCGCCCGGCTTGGCCGCCACGCGATCGCGGAATAGGCAGGTCAGTCGCTCGCCATTTTCCGAGCTAACCATGACCTGGGTCTCTGATCCCATCGGTTCGACAAGTTCGACCCTGACGGGAAAGCCCTCGTTCGACGGGACGAGGTGCTCCGGACGCACTCCCGACATCACCGCGTGTGAGATTCCGCCGCCAATCCGATCAGCGGTGAATGGCAAACGCAGCCCCTTGGTGCTTACGAATGTGTCCCCTTCGACCCGACCATTGATTAGGTTGATGGCGGGCGAGCCGATGAAACCTGCGACGAAGGCGTTCACCGGCGTGTCGTAGAGCTCAAGTGGCGTTCCAACTTGCTCGATGTGTCCCTTATTCATGACGACGATCTTGTCGGCCATAGTCATCGCTTCGACCTGGTCGTGAGTGACGTAGACGGTCGTCGTCTTGAGGCGCTGATGCAGCGCCTTGATCTCGGTGCGCATGGCGACGCGCAGCTTGGCGTCGAGGTTGGACAGTGGCTCGTCGAAGAGAAAGACCTGCGGGTTGCGAACGATCGCGCGTCCCATAGCAACGCGCTGCCGCTGGCCGCCGGACAGTTCCTTCGGATATCGCCCCAAAAGGCTGGAAAGATCGAGAATATCAGCCGCTGCCTTGACGCGCTCGGCGACCTTCATCTTGTCCGTGGCGCTCATGGTGAGTGCGAAACCCATGTTTTCGGCAACGGTCATATGAGGGTATAGGGCGTAGTTCTGAAAAACCATGGCGATGTCGCGGTTTTTCGGCGCGACGTGGTTGACGACCCGCGAGCCGATGGCGATATCACCGGCGCTGACGCCTTCGAGGCCCGCAATCATGCGTAGCAACGTGGATTTGCCGCAGCCAGAAGGGCCAACGAGCACGACGAATTCGCCGTCCTGGATGTCCACCGAGATCCCGTGCAGGACCTCAATCGTACCGTAAAACTTCTTCAGATTCCGAATGGTGACGCCAGACATTGTGATCTCCCGATTGTGTGAAGGACGGGCGCCGCCGAAAGCGCCCGCACCTTGTGAATTCAACCCTTGACGGCTCCAAGCGCGATGCCGCGGACCAGATGACGTTGCAGCAGCACCATGAACAGGATAATGGGCAGCGTGATGCCGATTGCCGCTGCGGCAGCCATCGACCAGTAGCTGACGTCCTCGGAGCCATAGGCCGAAATTGCGACCGGCAACGTTCTGGTTTGCGTTCCCGTAAGTACCCGCGCGAAAAGGAACTCATTGTAGGCGAGCAGCAACGAGAAGAGCGACGTTACCCAAAGTCCGGGGCGTACGATCGGCAAGGCGACGCGGTAAAAGGTCTGCCAGGCATTGCAGCCGTCGATCGCGGCGGCTTCGTAGATCTCCTTGGGCACGTCCGCGAAGAAGCTGCGCATGAACCAGATGGTGAAGGGCTGGTTGATGGCGACGAATGCCAGGATGAGAAGGAAGTAGGTGTCGATCAGGTCGAAAGTCTGCGCAATCACGAAGAAGGGCAGCGCCAGGAGGATGTGCGGGAACATCCTCATGCCGAGGATGGACAGCAGGATGACGCGGGCGCGGCCGGCAGGCATGCGGGTCAGCTGATAGGCCGCCATCGTCCCGAAGCTGACCGAGATCACGACCGTCGCCACCGAAACGAAGATGCTGTTGAAGAAGAACCTGACGAAATCGCCCTCGGTCCAGACGCGCCAATGATACTCCAGCGTCGGCGTGAAATCGAAGGATAGCGTCGGCATGAAGGCATCGACGGGATCCTTGATCGAGATGATTACGGCCCAAGCGATCGGCAAGAGGTTGACGGTCGTGAAGACGATCAAGACTAGCGCAAGGATGGGCTGCTTCCAGCTGAACGATTGCATCAGAATGCTCCCTTTTCCTTGCGGTAGACCAGGCGGATCATGAGCAGCACGACTGCAAGTTCGATCAGCAGCGTCAGCACGCCGAGCGCAGATGCAGCGCCGATGCTCAAGAGGTTGAAGCCGAGCGCGTATGTATACATGGTCAGCGTTTCGGTGGCGGTGCCAGGCCCGCCCGCCGTCAGGATGAAGATCTGATCGAAGAAGCGGAACGAATCCATGAGCCGAATCGCGAGCACGAACACGATCAGCGGCCGGATGTTGGGAACCATGATCTTTGTGAGCATGCGGAAGGGTCCGATGCCGTCGATCTGCGCGGCCTCTATCTGGCTGCGGTCAACAGTGTTGAGCCCGGCGAAAAGAACCAGCACCATGAAGGGCGTGAACTGCCACATGTCGGCCAGGATGATCGTGATGCGTGCCCAGAACGGGCTGCTGAGAAAATCCGGACCGTTCATGCCGAACGTGTTGAGCATGACGTCGATCAGTCCCCAGTCGGGCACGAACACCCACCGAAGGAAGACGCCGGAGACGACCGGCGTGATGATGTTCGGCAGCATCATGAAGACGTTGAAGAAGCGTGCGCCCACTGTGAGATTGTAAAGGCCATAGGCGATCAGCAGTCCGGTGCAGAACTCCAGAGCGACTGCAGTGAACACGATGTAGAGCGTCTTGGCGAGCGAACCCCAGAAACGGCCGTCGACCAACAGGTTCGCGTAATTGGCGAACCAGATGAACGTTTTCTCTTGCCCGATGAAATAGTTGAACAGGCTCAGATAGATCGCGTAGAGCAGCGGCGCGACCATCACGCCGCCCAGGATGAGCGCACTGGGCAGTAGGAACCACATGGAATCGTTGTGCAATGCTGCGTCGTTGGCCTTTTCATCGGAAGCTGTCGTCGTGGCAGCCATCGCGTATGCGCCTCCTCCCGCGGCCGGCGCCGCCTGATCCAACATCGTCATTCGGGCACTCCGCACGGCACCGCTCGGTATGCATTCGCCATCGAGGCCACTCCATTTAATAGAACATCGTTTCGAATAATAGAAGCCCGAACCTTGGGCTGTCAATCGTCAGATGACGTCCTCTGACCTTCGGGACGAGTGGCCCCGTTGACGCGAGGACGGCGTGTGTTACGATATATATACCGTCGTTCTGTTATTTAGAACGTCGATATCAATGGGAGGATTTGGCTTTGACCGGCATCAATCGTCGTGAATTCATCAAGCGGGCAGGGAGCGTTGCGCTGGCTGCGCCCGCCGTCGCGCTTGCAGCTCGGACCGTCAACGCTGCAACGCCGATCCAGGCGCTGCTCTATCAATATCCAGCGGCGGAATATTTCGCGCAGGTGATGAAGGAGGTTCCCGGCGTGGACGTGAACGTCCAACTGATGCCGGCAAGTAAGGCGATGGAGCTGCTCAACATCAACCTGGCGTCCGGCTCGGACATGTTCGACTTAGTCCTCACCAATGACATGCACGTGCTGCGCTACGCGCGTAACGGCTGGCTGCGGCCGCTCGACGATCTGTGGGAAAAGTACAAGGACGAGTACAATCTCGCCGACATCGACGACAGCTTCCTGGCGGGCTCGAAGGTCGACGGAACGCTCTACCAGCTGCCGAACGAGTTCAACTCGCACATCACCATGTTTCGGAAGGATCTCTACCAGGAGAAGGGCCTGAAGGTCGAGGCGACCGTCGAAGAATTCCGTCACAACGCCGAGAAGCTCAAGACGGATGCGATCGCCGGTACCGTCCTCATGTGCCAGATGGGCGACCAGTGCGCCACGCATGCGACCTATTATTTGAACAACATCGGCGACGGCTGGTTCCACAACGACTGGAGACTGGCGGTTAACTCCGACAGGGGCATCTCGGCCATCGATTTCCTGCGCGACATGGGTGGGCTAGCCCAGCGCGGCTATACGACCGCCGGCGGAGCGGAGGGCTCGCTGGCCCTTCATCAAGGCTTTGCCGCGATGGGCCACATGTGGCTTTCCCGCGCCAGCACCATGGAGGACCCCAAGAAGTCCCGCGTGGTTGGCAAGATCGGTTACGTGGCCCCTGCCCAGGGTGGGCAGCGTCTCAGCGTTTCTGGCTATGCCATCTCCAAGTTCAGCAAGCAGGACCCGGACACTCTGTTCCGCGTCATGCTGGAGACGCTTAAGGAGAAATCGCTGCGTGGCAATATCGCCAACAACGTGCCGACCCGTGTGTCCGTCCTGGGGGACCAGGAACTCCTGAAGAAGTATCCGTACCTGGTCGCCGCTACGGATGCGGCCCGGAGCGGCAAGTACTTCCCTTCGATGCCGTATTACGGACCCCTCTCCGAGATCGTTACCCGACGCATCCTTCAGGTGCTTTCGGGAGAAGTGCAGACCCGCGAGGCCATGGACCTCGCGGCGGCTGAAGGGAACAAGTATCTGTTGGATAACGGGTTTCTGAAGGCCTGAATGCAGCGCGCGCGTATGTCGGGCCGTGCGCGCGGCCCGACATAGGTTGCGCAGGCGGCACGTTGACGATATAAATCCGACTGCGTTATGATATATGGAGTATCGTTCTATATTTTAGAACGATACAATGGGAGGTGAACAGATGACCACACACTTTAGTCGCCGGGCATTCCTCAAGACTGCCGGCGCCGGCGCGGCGGCGGCATTGGCCGCTCCGGCAATCGGACTGAGCTCGCGTACCGTCAACGCGGCGACGCCGATTCAGGCCATTCTCAACCGCTACCCCGCACAGGAATACTTCGCAGAGCAGATGAAGTCGGTTCCAGGCGTCGAGGTCAACGTACAGCTGATGCCGAACGACAAAATCCTTGAACTGCTGAACATCAACCTGTCGTCCGGTTCCTCGACCTTCGACATTATCCCCTGTAATGACACGCAGGCGATCCGCTATGCCAGGAACGGCTGGATCATTCCGCTCGAAGAATTGTGGGAGAAATACAGGGACGAATACAATCTCGGCGACATCGAGCCGAACTTTATCAAGGGCTCGACCGTCGACGGCCACCTCTATCAGCTGCCGAACGAGTTCAACTCGCACATTCAGATGTACCGCAAGGACATCTATGAAGAGAAGGGCCTCAAGCCCGAGGACAACATCGAGGACTTCAAGGCGCACGCGAAGTCGCTCAAGTCCGACGATATGGCCGGAACCGTGCTTCTGTTCCGTGCGGGCGACCAGTGTGCCACGGGCGCGACCTACTATTTCAACAATGTCGGCGATGGCTGGTTCCACGACGACTGGAAGCTCGCGGTGAACACCGAAAGGGGCATCAAGGCCGTCGAGTTCATGCGCGAGATGGCCGGTGTTGCACAGCGTGGCTTTACCACCGCTTCGGGCGAGGAAGGTGCTCTTGCATTGGCGCAGGGCTTGGCGGCGATGGGCCACATGTGGGTTACGCGGGCCAGCAACATGGAAGACCCCAAGAAGTCGCGCGTCGTGGGCAAGATCAGCTATGCCGCTCCGGCCCAGGGCAAGCAGCGTCTCAGCGCGACCGGTTATGCGATCTCCAAGTTCAGCAAGCAGGATCCGGACGTCCTGTTCCGGGTAATGCTGCAGACTGCTTCGGAGAAGGCTGCACGCGAGAACATCAAGAACAACGTGCCGCCGCGCGTTTCCATCTTGAACGATGAGGAGCTCTCCATTAAGCATCCTTACCTGATCGCCGCGAACGGTGCTGCCAAGTATGGTGCATACTATCCGGCGATGCCGCACTTCTCGCCGGTGGCCGAGATCGTCACGCGTCGTATCGTGCAGGTGATGACGGACGAACTGCAGGCCAAGGAAGCCATGGATCTTGCTGCCGCGGAAGGCAACAAGTACCTGGTCGACCAAGGCTTTATCAAAGCCTGATCGCTTTCCAGCAACCGCCTTCCAAAGGGCCCCCGATTTTTCGGAGGCCCTTTTTATTGCCCGGTACGATGGTGGCCCCTGAACATTAAAGATCCCATGGGCTGGATGGCAGCCGACATTTTTGCAGAATGAGCGGTCGTCCAACAACTCATTTATGCTGAGGTGACGATGTTCAAGAAAATTGCGCACCTGCGGATCCCGTCGGCGCGCGTTGCCAGCCGCGCTACGCGCGGCTCCGTGGTGGAGCCGAGTCCGGTGCCCTCGATCAATAGAGGATCGGAATGCAGTGCGGATCGAGCTTGATGTCAATCAGGATTGGCTGCTTCCGATCGCGTTCGGCGACGGCTTTCGCTGCGGCTTCGAGGTCTTCCGGGCTGCGCACCGTCATCGCCTGCCCGCCCAGGGCGGCCGCAACAGGGGCAAGGTCCGGCCAGTCCAGGATGGACAATGACGGATCCATGTCCTTTGCGGTGAACTGGACGTGTTCGGCGCCGTAGCCCCCATCATTGCAGACAATCACGATCAGGTCTGACCTTGCCTTCACGGCAGTGTTAAACTCCGTCAGGCCGCCCAGCATGAAGCCGCCGTCGCCGGTGACGAGAACAGTTGGCCGACCCTCAGCGGCTTCCGCCGCCCCGATCGCCTCCCCGAGGCCAAGGCCGATGGCGCCGTAGCCGAGCCCGTAGACGAAGGAGCGCGGCCGACGCACCTTGAATGCGCCCCAGCCAATGCAGGTGAAACGGCCGACATCGGTGGCTAAGACACGGTCTGCCGGGATCGCTGCATCGAGCCGCGCAAGCGCGGTCACAATATCAACGGTGCCTGGCTGCGGTTTGCCGTATGGCCGCGGCAACGGCTGCGCCGCAGCCACCTTGCGCTTCATCTCGTCATCGCGGAACCCCGACGGCTGGATCTCGGCCTCGTCAAGCCACCGGGTGATGGCATCAGCGGTCAGCGCAGGATCGCCGACCAGGCCCGCCTCGGGCAGATAATGCTTGCCGACCTCTCCCCGCTCTAGGTTCACCTGGATCACACGCTTGCCTTCAAGAATCGTTCCCTTAGCGACCGTGAACTTGTTGAGGCTCGCTCCGAAGGCGATGATGCAGTCGGCCGAGAGGATGATTTCTAGGCCCGCCTCGGTCGCCATCGTTCCGCAGACGCCCAGATTGAAAGGATCGTCCGCAAACAGGCCGCTGGCGCGCAGCGTCGTCGCCAGCGGTGCCTCGACGCGCGCCGCCAGCCGCACCATCGCGTCCTCCGCCTCTGGCGCCATTGCTCCGCGACCGCCCAGCACCAGCGGTCGCTTCGCCGCCGCGATGATGCCGATCGCATTGTCCAGCTCCTCGCTGGAGGGAACTAGCGCCCGGTTCTCCGGCAGGTAAACGACCGGCTTGCGGTATTCGACGTCCTTCCACTGCCATTCGACCGGTATGTTGAAGACGATCGGCCGGTACTCAAGAGCGGCGCGGCGGAAGGCGCGCGCCATGTCTTCGACCAGGGTCGAGGGCGCGCGCGCCAGTTCGAAGCCTGCCCCGGTCGCCATGATGAATTCACGCTGGTTGATCTTCTGGAGATGGTCTCGTTCGTCGACCGCCGTGTCGCCGGCAATCAGCACCATGGGAACCGTGGTCTTGACGCCTTCGATCAAGGCCGTCAGCGTGTTGGTGAGAGCCGGTCCGTGAGTGACGCTGGCGACGCCGACCTTGCCTGATACTTGCGCATAGCCGAGCGCGGCCGCAACGCTCGTCGCCTCATTCGCAACCGCCACGAACCGGCCGCCGAGCCTGCCTGCATAACAATCGACGGCATAGAGGTTCGCGTCTCCGATGAGACCGAACAGAACCTCAACTCCGAGATCCCTCAACGCGTGGGCGACGGCCTCGTGGCCTTTCATCTGGCTGGTAGTGATCGCGGGCATGGTCTTCCCCCTTTGCGGCGTGCCTTGGCGCCGGGCGGCGTGAAGCCGTTGGCGCAGGCTTTCATCGCCGGCACTTTGATTTTCTACTTCACGTCGGTCCAAAATATGGAACGGTGTGCCGTATAACAATACAAAGCATGGGATGATGTCAATGTGCCAGGGGCGTGAAGGTCTGGTCGCAGTGGCAGGGTTGGGGCTAGCGGCGCGCTACGGCTGGATTACCGCGCGCCGCGGTAACCCATGACGTCAGAGATGTCCTTGGCAGCTACCTGGACGTGCGCGGCAAACATCTTGATTTGGCGAGCCTTGTAGCGGGAGGAGGGGCCGGATATCCCAACCGCCCCCGCCACCTTGCCGCTGCCATCGAACACCGGTGCCGCGACGCCGAACACATCGGCGCGCCATTCGCCGCGATTGACCGCGAAGCCGGCCTCTCGCACGCGCGCCAGTTCTTCGCGAAGACCGGCATAATCGAGGATCGTGTGCTCCGTGTAGGCGGTCAACGTCGGAACCAACGTCTCGAGCGTCTCATCGTTCAGGTTCGCGAGCATCGCTTTGCCGGTAGCGACACAGTATAGCGGCGCGCGGCCGCCGATCCTGGTGTACGCCGCGATCGGCTGGGTGCCTTCGACCTTGTCGATATAGACGACTTCGCTGCCGTCCCGGATCGAAAGATGCACGGACTCCTGTGTTTCGGCGCTGAGCCGCTGAATGAAGGGCCCGCTTACCTTGAGGAGGCTCAGGCGCCCGCGCACGAGAGAGCCGAGTTCCCAGATTTTTTGGGTCAGCTCGTAGGTGCTGTTCAAGTCCACGCGACGAACGTAGTTTCGGGACTGCAGCGTCAAGAGAATGCGATGGACATTACTCTTTGATAGCTGCAATTCTCGGGCTAGACTGGAGACCCCGCGCGACTCATCGCTGTGAGCCAGCGTTTCAATCAGGGTCAATCCTTTGAGGAGCGTTTTATCCATTTCCTCGAATACCAATATCTGACACTACGTTCCAATTATCAGTACGCTCACGGAGCGTCAAGCGCTTGCAACGAGGCGTGGCCGGAGCGGCCAGTGCGGCGGGCAGCAGCAAGGCCGGGTTTCGCGCCGGTCGCTGCCGGTTTCCGCGATTGTCCGGACGTATCCGCGGGTGGCGGCAACGGACCAACAATGCGTTGACTTCACGTTGCCTGCGCTTTATATTCTGATACGCCGTTCTATAAATCGGAACGCTGATCGGCCGGCCTGGTCGACCCGCTCCAGCCGAATTGGAACGGCGGAGTTCCGTCGGCGTGCCCGGCGGATCGGGTGCCCCCGCCGCCGGCCGGCGACCGCGATTCCAGGGAGAAGTACGTGTATAGCGAAGTCAAAACAAAGCATGGCGATTGCGATTTCGACGCCATTGTCATCGGCGCCGGTTCGGCGGGCCTTTATCAGCTCCACAGGCTGCGCGAGCTTGGCCTCAAGGTTCGCCTGCTCGAATCTGGAACGGGCGTGGGCGGCGTTTGGTACTGGAACCGTTATCCCGGCGCGCGTTTCGATTCGGAAAGCTATTCCTACGCTTACTTCTTTTCCCATGAGCTTCTGCGCGACTGGAAATGGAGCGAGCATTTCGCTGCCCAGCCCGAGACGGAACAATACTTCAACTTCGTCGCAGACAAGTTCGACCTGCGTCGTGACATCAGCTTTTCGAGCACCGTCGTTTCCGCCCGGTATCGCGAGGACTGCTGCAGCTGGGTGCTGACGCTCCAGGACGGCAAGGAACTCAGCTGCCATTACGTCGTGGCGGCCGTCGGTCCTCTCACGCATCCCACACTGCCTGCCTATGAAGGAGTCAGTTCTTTTGCAGGCGAGGCGTACCACACTGCACGCTGGCCCAAGGAGCCTGTTGATTTCGAGGGCAAGCGGGTGGCGGTGATCGGAACGGGCGCTTCGGGCGTCCAGACCATCCAGGAAGTCTCCAAGACGGCAAAGCAACTGACAGTCTTCCAGCGCACCGCAAACTACTGCGTGCCGCTAGGCAATTCGAAGATCGCGAGCGAGGAACAGCAGCGCATCATCGACGATTATCCCCGCATCTATCGCCGCTGCTTTGAGACGATGGGCGGGTTCATTCACAACATCGACCCGCGCTCTGCCTTCGACCTGTCGCCGGAGGAACGGGAAGCCTTCTGGGAAAAGCTATACAACCAGCCCGGCCTTGGCATGTGGCTCGGCAACTTCCACGATTGTTTCGTCAACGAAGAAGCCAACCGTCTCGTCAGCGAGTTCGTCGCCGGCAAGATCCGCCAGCGCGTCAAGGATCCGAAGGTCGCGGAACGTCTGATCCCGAAGAACCATGGATTCGGCACCCGTCGGGTGCCTCTGGAGACCAATTACTACGAGCTGTTCAACCGGCCGACTGTGCACCTCGTCGATCTCACCGAGACTCCGATCGTGCGCGTCATGCCGACCGGGATCGAGACGTCGGATGGTTTCTTCGAACTCGACATGATCATCTACGCCACCGGCTTCGACGCGTTGACCGGCAGCTTTGACAAGATCCATGTCGAAGGCGTTGGCGGCAAGACGCTGAAGGACAAGTGGGCGGATGGTGCGGAGACGTTCCTGGGCCTCACGGCGAGCGGCTTCCCGAACTTCTTCATGCCGGGCGGACCGATGTCCTGGCTCGGCAACATTCCGCGCGGCCTCGAATACGGCGTCGACTGGATCGCCGGCCTGATCAAGTTCATGGAAGACAATGGCATCGACGCCGTGGATGCCAAGGCGCAGTCCGAACAGGAGTGGACGACGTTCTCATCCGAGGGCGCCCAGAAATTCCTCTCCGCGAAAGTCGATTCCTGGTTCACAGGCGTGAACACCAACGTTTCCGGCAAGAGCAAGCGCACCTATCCCTTCTACCGCGGGGGTGGCCCAGCCTATCGCCAGCGGGCCGAGCAGGTGGTTCGTGAGGGCTATGCCAAGGACTTCAACCTCATCGAGAGGCCGGCAGCTAGCGGCACAGAATCCGGACGTCAGGACACTGCACCGTTCGAAGAGCCGGCACGCAAGGCAATGGCTGGCTGACAGTCGGTCGCACAGAAAGGGCTCGGCGCTTTGCGCCGGGCCATTTTTTTTGGCGTAGGTGCGCCACATATCGTAGATGACGCAGCCTTCCGGAAAGCGTCGCCCCTGCTGCCCGAAGGAAGCGAGCCAAACCACCCCGGTCGGACTCGGCTACAAATGCGAAAGGGGCGCAGCCATGGCGGCTCCGCCCCTTGTCCATATCCGGGTAGCTCAGGTCCGGCGCTGTCAGCGGCCCTTGAACTGCGGCTTGCGCTTTTCCTTGAACGACAGCACGCCTTCCTTGCGGTCTTCGCTGAGCTGGACGATTTCAAGCAGTCTGCGCGTTTCCGACATGTTGTCGAGGGGGCTCCTCGGCAGGGTGTCGTCGGTCAGCCGCTTCAGGACCTGCAGGACAAGCGGCGCGCCCTCGGCGATCTTGTCGGCAATCTTTCGGGCTTCGGCGAGCTGCTGGCCCACCTGAACGATACGGTTCACGAAACCAACTTCGTAGGCCCGCTCGCCCGAAAGCGTGTCACCCGTCAGAAGAAATTCCATCGCGACCTTGTGCGGCATGCGCGCCACCGTCGACGAAATGACGCCACCGGTCACGCCGATCTTGGCTTCCGGATACATGAACTTGGTTCCTTCGGCGGCCACGCAGATGTCGGCCATCTGGGGAAACAGGAAGCCTGCGCCAACCACCCATCCCGAAACGGCAGCGATCAGCGGCTTGCCGATGTCGACGCCAATACCGGGAACGCCATACCAAAGGTTCGGCGGGATGTCGCCGACGTCGGCGCCCACGCAAAAATACTTGTCGTCGCTTGAGGTGACGATCGCAACGCGGTCGTCACTGTCGCGAAAACGCTTCCACGCCGCACGCAACTCATCGACCATGGCCTGGTTGAGGGCGTTCTTGCGTTCTTTGCGGTTGAGCGTCACAACGGCGACGCCGCCACTGCTCTCGTAGCTGATGAAATCGGTCGTCATTTGAGCCTCCGTCATTTCGCGATGACGGCAGCGGCATCAACCGCCACAGCGCCTTCGCCCCGTTTCTTCACGATGAGTGGGTTGATGTCGATTTCGACGAGTCTTTCGCCGAGTTGATCCGCCAGCCGGGACAGGCGGGAAACGGCCTCGGCTGCCGCGTCCACGTCGGCCGGCGCGCGACCGCGCGCGCCGTCGAGGAGCGGCCAAAGCTTGAGACTCATGATCATGCGTTTCGCCGCTTCCGGCGTGACGGGCGCGGTCGCAATCGCGACATCACGCAGGATCTCGACGAAGATGCCTCCAAAACCGACGGCCACCAGTGGCCCGAACTCGGGATCGAAGCGGGCGCCCAGGAACAGTTCGACCTCGCCGACGACCATCTCCTGGATCACGACGCCCTCGGCGCCCTCGGGATCCTTTTCGGCAAGGATGGCAAAAATGTCCTCGGCAGCCTCGCGGACCGCGTCTTCGGTCTTCAAACCCACGCGCACGATGTTGGCTTCGGATTTGTGGAGAATGTTGCGCGACACGCCTTTGACCACGGCCGGCAGAGCGACGCCGGAGAGCCCAGCCATTCCGGAAGCGTGCCTGATCCGAATTTCGCCCGCCGGACGGATGCCGAAGGCTGCGATCAGGCGCTTGGCTTCGGATTCCGTCACCTGCCCTGTGGGGAGGTCCTGCGGCGGTTGCGGCGCCGTGCCCTCCAGTTGCATCGGGGGAAGCGGCGTCGCCATGGCGCGCGCAACCTTCGTCAGCAGTTCGAGCGCCGAGAAGGTGTCGGCGAGGTTTTCCGTATAGGGGTAATCGAGGTCGCGCAGCGTCTTGCACACCGGCGCACCCATGCCGCCGGCCAGCATCGAAAACACGATCGGCTTGCCCATGCGCGCTGCGATCTCGGGCACCATGGCAGCATACTCGCTCATGCGGGGCGAGGTCGTCATGGCATACACGACCGCCGCGACGTCATCGTCGGCCAGCATGGCTTCAAGCACTTTAACGATGCCTTCCTTCGACGTGCCACCGCGGAAGGCGCCGGTATCAACGGGGATGTGGGCATCTTCCGCCGGCATCCACTCTTCAAGTTTGCGCTTTGTTTCGGCGCTCGCGCTGGGGAGCCGCAGCGCACGGTCGACAATCTGGTCGGCGAAGTTGGCCGTGCTTCCACCCGACGAACTTATCGCGGCGATACCGCCTGGATTGGCGGGCATGCGCGGGAGGCGGACGAGGAGGTCGGCGGCGAGCGTCATGACGTAGGGATCGGCCGCGACGACAATCCCGCTGGCTGTGCAGGCCGCGACAAATCCGTCATAGGAACCGGCGAGGCTGCCCGTATGCGATTGTCCGATCGCGGCGCCGGCTGCGCTGCGGCCCGCCTTGACGGCCAGAACCGGCTTGCAGGCGGCATGCGCGCGCCGGGCGATCTCGAAGAACCGTCTGGTGTCCTTCAGGCCCTCTACATAGAGGCAGATGGCGTTGGTCGCATCGTCGTCAACGAGGTATTCAAAGAAGTCGCTGAGTTCCAGATCGGACTGGTTGCCGACCGAAACGCAGCGGCTGAATCCGACGCCGAAGTCCGTGCCACGTGCGATCATCGTTCCCATCAGCGCGCCGCTCTGGCTGACGATACCGACGCCACCGGCCTTGACGGCGGGGGTCTCCATGGCAAGCGAAGGTGTCATGGCGATCTTGTCGACGAAATTCACCAGACCCAGGCAGTTGGGTCCGAGCAGCCGCATCCCGGCGGCCGCGGCCGTGCGCAGCACCCGATCCTGCAGATTGTCACCCGTGGAATCCACCTCGTCCAGCATCCCTGTGATGAGGATCACCGATTTGACGCCGATTTCGGCGCAATGCTCGATCTGCTCCAGCAGCGCCTTGGCGGGCACGGCCATGACGGCGACATCAGGTACAGCGCCGATGTCTTTCACGGATGGGTAGGCACGGATTCCCCGGATTTCCGTGGCCTTCAGGTTGATAGGGTAGATCGCGCCGGAATAGCCGTGCTTTTGCAAATAGTGCACCACCCTGCCGCCGAATTTATCCACGCCCTGGGATGCGCCGATCACTGCAATGCTCCTCGGCGACATCATTGACTTGAGCGCGGCTTGCATGAACGTCTCCGGGATTGAGTTAATGTTCTATTATATGATATGGCGTATCAAAGTACGTAACGGCCTTAACATTGCGGCCGACAGGAAGTCAACCTCGCAAAGGGGGCGTGCGGTTGGCTGGGGGCTGGGCTTGGGGTCGGTATCGTCTCTCTGGCGGTCGCAAGCGACCATGTCGCGCTCGGCCGACTCACTGTATTGCAGGTGCGCGGCCTGCGCCTCACGCGACGATTGACGCGCCTCTTCCTTCGCGGCCGTCTGGGGAGCCCGGCAACAGCGGCCTTCGAATCGCTACTCGACAAGGACGGCGCGGCCATAGCCGGAGCGGGATCATGATTAAGGCGGGAACGTGCCGGGCGATGGCATTGCAACGCCCTCCGTCGTCGTGCGCGAGCGGTGCCATGGTTGCGAAGGTCCGGCCGATTGACAGGACGCGGCAGCTTCGATAGAAATATGAAACGACGTTCCAGATTATGATACAACTCAGTCGTGATGTCGCTCCTGCCGGGGCCGGCCCGACACTTTGCGGTTCTTGAGAAAGGCTTGGCGCACATGAATTCCAGTCAAGAGCTTCACAACGATGGAGATTATGACTTCATCGTCACCGGAGCCGGATCGGCCGGCTGCGTCTTGGCGGCGCGGTTGAGCGAATCCGGCAGGCATCGCGTTCTGCTGCTTGAGGCCGGGGGAGAAGACAAGGGATTTTGGATACACACGCCGCTGGGATTTCCGTACCTGTTCAGCAATCCTAGGGTCAACTGGATGTTCGACAGCGAGCCGATCGCCGAATTGAACGGCCGGTCGGCGTATACGCCGCGCGGAAAAGTTCTGGGGGGCACCAGCACCATCAACGGCATGGTCTACATACGCGGCAATGCGCGCGACTATGACGAGTGGCGACAGATGGGTTGCTCCGGGTGGAGCTATGACGACGTGCTGCCCTACTTCCGCAAGGCGGAGGATCAGGCGCGTGGGGCGGACGAATTCCACGGCGCCGGGGGTCCCCTGAAGGTCTCGGATCATCGCGAGACGCATCTCATGGCGGATGCCTTCATCGAAGCCGGCGTGCAGGCGGGACTACCCCGCAATCGGGACTTCAACGGTGCCGTTCAGGAAGGTGTCGGCTACTACCAGACGACAAGCCATCTCGGTCGCCGCTGGAGCACCGCTACGGCCTATCTCAAGCCGGTACGGCGACGCGCGAATCTGCGCGTAGTCACCGGCGCGCATGCGACGCGTCTGAGTTTCGAAGCAGGACGCGCCACGGGCGTCGAATACCGCGTCGGTGACACGATGAGGGTCGCGCGGGCAAGCCGCGAGGTGATCGTCTCGGGCGGGGTCTTCGGCTCGCCACAGCTCCTTATGTTGTCGGGTATCGGCCCTGCCGATCATCTCTGCGAGCACGGCATCCCGGTCGTGCAAAATCTTCCCGGTGTAGGCGGCAATCTCCACGATCACTTCTTCATCCAGCTGATGTTCCGATGCCTCCAGCCAATTACGCTGAACGACCTGGCGCGCAGCTGGCCGCGCAAGCTGGCGGCGGGCCTGCAATATCTCGCGTTGAAGAAGGGACCCCTGTCCATCAACGGCATTTTTGCCGGTGCGTTCATGCGCAGCGATGAACGGCTCGAGAGGCCGGACCTGCAGCTCAACATGAATTCCTGGAGCGTTGCCCAGCGAACGCGCAGCGGCGCGATCCCGCACCCGTTCCCCGGCTTGACGATCAGCCCCATCCATCTCAAGCCCGAAAGCCGTGGCAACGTTCGCCTCAAGAGCCGCGATCCGCTCGCAGCGCCAGCGATCAATTTCCGCTTCCTGTCGACGCATTACGACATGCAGGCGATGATCAATGGCATCCGCCTCGTGCGGCAGATCTCGCAGCAGCCGGCGCTGACGCATTTCATCCAGCAGGAGATCCAGCCTGGCCTCTCGATAGACAGCGATGACGAGATGGAGGCGTTTCTGCGCAAGCTCGGCTATCCAAATCTCCATCCGGTCGGGACGTGCCGGATGGGACAGGGGACCGATGCCGTGGTGGATGCCGAACTCAAGGTGGTCGGCGTGGCGGGGCTTCGCGTTGTCGATGCCGCGGTCATGCCGAGGCTGGTCGCCGGCAATACGAACGCCCCCACGGTGATGATTGCCGAGAAGGCCTCGGACATGATCTTGAAGGACGCTCTTGCCGCTTGAGCCGCTTGCGGCCTGGCGATGTGATGACATCGACATCCGCGGCACTACCGCGAGGGTTGCGGCGATGATGCAACGCGATTGGTGTCGGCGTGCCCGGACGCTGCATGGCACAGCCGTGGCTCCAAATTCTTCAGCTTTTCTCCGAATCGATGAAATGATCTATCTTATTGTTTCGCGCAATTCCGGACGGAAAACCGGCGACTGTCTTAAGTGTCAATGGCGATAGAGCGTTGGGCGTAGGTTTTATTGGCTTTGACCAGTCCGTTTGCAAGGACGAGGAGCTTTCTGGCGATGGCGACGAGAGCAACCTTGCCGGGCTTTCCGGCGCGACGCATGGCCTCGTATTGGCCCCTGAACATCTGTGGACACCCCCGGAAGTGCAAGAGAATTTTTCAGGCAAAGTATTTGCGCGTAGTCGGGTGCTGACATCTGTCCGGCCTC
>NZ_FPBI01000057.1:0-6666 GCF_900116595.1 Mesorhizobium sp. YR577
CGAAGGCGAAACCTTTTGTCTGGACCGCCACAAGCCAAGAAATCCTCGAAAAGATCGAACGCTTATGTAAAGCTATTTGCGGGACAGAACACTAGTGCCCTGTTGACAAAAGATGGCATCCAGAGTTTTGCTGCGGCGAGGTACAGGAAGCCGAGGGAACTGGCGGTCTTGTCGTAGCGAGTAGCGATGCGGCGGAACTGTTTAAGCCGATTGAACATGCGCTCAATACGGTTGCGATCCCTGTAGGCACGATAATCGCAGTTTGCAGGAGCCCGCCTGTTTGACTTGGGTGGAATGACCGGCAGGATGCCTTGCACGAGCAATGCGTCACGAATGGCGTCGCCATCATATCCCTTGTCGGCCAGCATCAGGTGCGGTCGGCCAACCGGCATTCTCAGCAAGGGCGCCACAATATACTCTCGCGGCCAGCATAGCCTATCAATAACGGTGCCATTCTCGGCATTGTTTTACCGGCAATTGTGCTGTTTGGCGTACGAAATCGCCTTACAATATGTTGCCCGCCCATAGCCGGCACCTTTCGCGTCTCCGCTACCGAATGACAGGCTCACCATGAAACCGCCGACGAGACGGCCGTGAAACGCCAAAGCCAACCTCCATCATCAGTCGCGGTGCTTGCTTCGGTACAGTTCCCATGTGAAAGCCGAACGGGTCTTCAACAAAGCCTAAGCCGGCCGGTCCAGTCAGCGTGATTGCATTGTCCGTACCATACGCGCCTAGAACTTCGTCGGCGGGATGACCGACGAGAAGGGTCAGTTGATGTTTGATAATCCGACGATTGTGACTGCCGCGAACATAGACATGCGGCCCACAATCGTTGTCGACATCGGACAGGTAGAAGAAGAACTTCAGCATTCGCCAGTCGTCGAGATCAAAGTGGTATTTGTCCAATGAAGCGAGATTCTTCTCGGCATCCGAGACGGACTGTGTCGGAAAGCTCCACCAGACGCGCGTGGTGATCAGCTGCGCCTGAGCGCCGAGATAATGGGCTGCCACTTCATGCAGGAGAGGATCTCGCTGAACAGCGAGAGCCGCATCGCATTTCAGTATCCGCTCGAAATAATGCCCGCTGAGTAGCGCGCGCCCAAAATCGCCTTCAGCAACCAAATGATCTGTCGGGAGGAACTCGAGACGACGATCAAAATTACCGAAGCATGGCGTTTGCTTCGCAAAATGGGTGATCTCTTGCTGGATCGATGACGGCAGGAAAAATCCCGAAAATAGCCCTTCTGAACGCAGTGCTTCGACAACCGTATTCCGATCAACGCCCGCGAACATCGTTGCGTTGGAATTTTCCGTTGGCTTGACCGATTTTGCCGTCAGCCAATGAACGCGTCGTCCTGGCATCGTTCGGGCGAGAACGAACATTGGTAACCAGGCAGGGTTTTCCCGAAGGTCGGTTAGATAAGTTGGAATCCGCGCCGCAATCCGACGGAACGAACTGGCATTGCGCGCGATTGCCTCGAGGGACTGGGCGTCAGAACGTCGTGGGAGGACCATATGGAAATTCTCGCCGACTGAATGCTTTTGCGACACCGCCCCGATCCCACACTATGCCGCCGCCGTTAATGTTGCAATGCAGCAAGACGCCAAATTCTAAATTGGAACTCCTGGCTGGCATGAGCTCTCGATCGGTGCGGCCTTGCTACCTGTGAGTCACGATCAAGAGCCGTGAACGTCCGGATCACGGAAAGCAAGGCCACCTGCTGGCGGATTTCCACACCCGCGACGAGCTTGATGCCCCCGCTCGGGGAGGCCAACATAAGCGCCGCTGATCGACGACAGTTACTCGCGCTTGCAAAGCCTTGTGCTGCATTACAATGGAATGTGGCAGCCGATGATGGCATCCCATTGGTGCCGGCAAGATCGAAGGTGAGCCGGACCTTCCGCGTGCGAGCGCCTCGTCGTCTTCCACTACTTCGTTTTGAAGCCGTGGTCGGCACGACAAGGATGGCACAGCAAGGTTGCAGGTTCTTTGCGTGCGTTAATCCGTGCGCCCGACTGAGAGCCTCCGCCTGTTTGGAGGGTCGCCCAAGAATTTGGTGTTGACGACACCGACGTCGAAAGGTTCAAAGGCAGGATCGTTTCGCGAGTCAAATGTCAGGCGGCGGGAGGCCGGCATCGGAGACCGGCGTATGCAATTGCGACCGCTAAAGTCGACTCTTCAGGTGGTCCGGGAGCGCCTGGAGCCACATGTTCCGAGAGCCATAAAGCAAACTGCCGACCACTTTGGCCGGAAACCGAAACTGATCATATTCCTATCCGCGTCCGACACCGCAAGCCGTGCGCTATGCGCCTGCGGGGTTGGCAACTCACTGGACAGTTGCTGGAAGGCTGCATTCGACAAGCTTCGCAAACGAATGCCTAATGAAGAAGACTGGCGATGGATCAAAGCCGACCTTGTTTGGTCGATAAAGCCGCACCAGCCTCGTGTATTGATCGAGAGAATTGCAATGACTCGCCGGAATTTCTTCCGGCACGGAATCTCCTTCGATCCCGATTTCAATGCAGCCCTTCTGGAACAGGAACTTAATGGTATTGGCGGGATTGGGTTCGATGACGACAGACGCCTTATTCTCCGCTTTGACCGCATCAATCGACACCTGCGAACTTCGCGCGGGATACAGGAGCTTTCGCCGGAAATCGTGCAGCGAGATACATGGTATACGTTCGAGACGGCGGGTGTCTTTTATGACCGTTCGGGTCCTGCGGAATGTGCTTATCCGCTCATCAACGTCGGCTATGGTAATGGTATCCGTCAAGCACCGGTTGCACATGATACGGTCGCCGAGCTGATTGAACAGGCCGGGCTCTATCTAGCCCGGCAACTGCGGGATGACGGTTCATTTCACTACGGCTTCTTTCCCGTTGGGCACGAAGCGATCCCCACTTACAACATCCTGCGCCACAGCGGCACACTCTATTCCATGCTCGAGGCTTGGGAGGCCATTGGCAATGACACGATTGCTGTCGGCGTGCCTCGCGGCATTGAGTTTGTGCTTCGTGAGACACTGCGCCCCTTGGGGGAGCACGCAGTTGTCGTTGACCACGCGAACAAGGGCGAGATTCGGCTCGGTGCACAAGCTGTCTTCATCCTTGCGGTCGTCAAATACACCGAACTGACAGGTGACCGCAGGTATCTGGATGCCGCTCGCCAAATCGGTAGAGCGATCATCGATCGTTTCCTCGATAGCCAGACCGGACAATTCGTCCATGTGCTGGATGGGGCCGACTTTTCCGTGAAGGACACCTTCCGTATCATTTTCTATGACGGGGAAGCAGTATTAGCTCTATTAAGGCTCTATAAGCTTGATTCAGATCCGGTCTGGCTGAAAAGTGCTCGTCTCGCGTTCGAGTATTTCTTGCGTGTCGATCACTGGCAGCATTTCGATCATTGGCAGGCCTATGCCGCTGCCGAGATCACGCGTCACGATCCGGATCGGCGATATGTCGAGTTCGGACTGAAGAACGCACTTGGCAACCTGGATTTCATCCACCGTCGTGACACGGCTTTTCCGACCTTTCTCGAATTGCTCGTGGCAACTCTTGAGATGGTCGAAACGACGGGCGCGGTCGAAATCGACACGCTGAACCCAATGTCGGCGGCATCGTTGCTCGCAACCGCTCATCACCGGGCAGAGCACCTACGCTACAGCCATTTCTATCCGGAACTCGCTATGTACTTTCGAAAGCCTCGACAGATAGTCGGAAGTTTCTTCATCCGGCATCATGGATTCCGGATACGCATCGATGATGTCGAACACTTCATATCGGGGTACTGCATGTATCGGCGTTTCTGCTCAAAACACGACAGCGCCCTTCTGGGCGAGCGAGCAGGCCACCTCACGTGACATCCTGTTCGATGATCTGGGTTTCTCCCGGATGATTGTCCTGGGAGCCCGTCGCGTCCGCGCCTGTAGGTCTGTTGCCATGGCAGGACGGCGAGAAAACAAGATCTAGAAATGGCCTTCGTTGGCCCACTGACAAGCTGCATTGAACAGGATCGTTGCTTTGTACAAGAGCCAGCGCGGCGGCGCAGTGTGTTCGAGCAATTGTAAGCTTCGCTTGCCAGTTTTCCGCCGCAATCTCGTGCCCAAACTGATACATCGGTACAACAGCGATCTGAGCTAGAGGCAAGGGGAACAGAGCCGGTCCACCGGCCAAAGATGCCCAACCGGCGCCTGCAACGCCCGCGGATCGGTATGAGGGCTGCAATCCTCTGCCGCTCAGGTCGCGTTCTCGTCTTCTTCTGGCCATTTTTAGCTGTGCGTCGAATTTTGGGAGGGAGATTAAAACATGGCCATTCAGCTCATCGCAGCGGCTGCTGGATATTATGTCATCTGGCCTGTGCCGGGTAGCTTACGAGGCTTCGGCCGCTCGCCAATCACCGCTTGGCAGATTACTTTCGACGAAGGAGGTCTGGTCGGCTGGTCCGAGCCGGTCGTTGAAGGTGTTATATGTTCCGAGCCGTATGCCATCCTTTGCCCTGATGGGACAGTGCAGGAATCGGACAGTGGTGTTTATCACGATACTCTTGACGATTGGGCGCGCACCCTTCTTCGGAAGGCTACCGTTTGATCATCTTCCAATCTGTATCGGGATCGTTCCCACGCTCTAGGCTCGTGATTTCACGAACGCCTTTCCCGCCGCCGCAAATTTCCGGGCGCGCGCCTTGAGGCAGGCACTAAGTGCTCGACAAGGGCAGGCGAGCGAGCCGGAGCTGCCACCGTCTCTTGAGACGGCCAGTGCTGTCAGCGGCGTCAGCGAGAGGAACCGTGGGCGAACATGACCTTGCAAAAAGCGCGCCATTCACCGCCTAACCGCTGCGCTTCGCGATCGCCCTCTCGGTCGGTACAACCCCAGTCGGCGAATCCTGATCGGATTTGCCGGCACTTCGACTTTCCAGGGTCTGGATCCTGATCGACAAAGGCAGATCCCGTTTCACTCCAGACGCAATTTCGAAGAGCCTCGATGGGGCAGATCCCTTTCGTTTTGCCAAATTGAGCCTGTTGAACTGACACTTGTTTGCCCGTCGGTCACTCCTTGTACTCACAGCATTCTCCGACGGGGCTGCGGTGCGGACGTCGATCTCCGCCATTGGCATGCTTCAGAATCGGTAGTTTCGATCAATACTTTCCGCGTAATCGGCAAAGACCTCTTTCCGAAGATATGACAGAGTAAGGTAGTTCTAAGTAACGGCTCCAAAGCCGTGCAGGATTCGTGCGCTCTAAATTCTGTTTGGAGAGGGAATATATTATGTATTGCTACCAGCAGCACAGAATTTACTATGAATTATTGAAATCCGTATCGAAGTTTCCACCGATAGATTTTCGTCGCCTCGTGTTCTGTTCATGCCTATCGGTCGATTTGGAAGGCAAATCCATAAAATATAATCTTCCTATAAATAATATTCACGAAATATCGATAACTCTAAGAAGAATAACCGTAAAAATATCCAATAAATCACGATCATTGAAATACGTTATGATCGAATATTTAAAGAATCTTGAGCAAATTAAGCGCTATTTTGCCAGATTTATCTACGAATTGTTTGACGGAATTCAATCGTTGCTTCAGACGAATCCCCATTCACAAAACCAATAGGAGGGTGTGTGCCATGTCCAGGACTTACAAGCGTTCTCATTTGTTACTCTCCACGGCAACCATCGCGTTGCTGGCAACCATGGCAGCCTCGGCAGGCGGCTTAAGCTCGCCGGGTGGCGGACGGGCCGGTGTCGGTTCATCGTTAGGCGGCGGCGTCGGTGCATCCGTCGGTGGCATCGGTAAATCCGGCGGCAACGTCGGCAAGTCGGTCGGGGATTCGCTCGGTGGCGCGGTTGGCGGTGTCGGCAAGGCGGTTGGCGGTGTTGGCAAATCGGTTGGTGGTGTTGGTAAGGCAGCCGGCGGCGTTGGTAAGGCGGCTGGCGGTGTCGGCAAGTCGGTCGGGGGCGTCGGCAAGGCAGCCGGCGGCGTTGGTAAGGCGGCCGGCGGCGTCGGCAAGTCGGTCGGGGGCGTCGGCAAGGCGGCCGGCGGCGTTGGTAAGGCGGCCGGCGGCGTCGGCAAGTCGGTCGGGGGCGTCGGCAAGGCGGCCGGCGGCGTTGGTAAGGCGGCCGGCGGCGTCGGCAAGGCAGCCGGCGGTGCCGGCAAGGCGGTTGGCGGTGTTGGCAAATCGGTTGGTGGTGTTGGTAAGGCAGCCGGCGGCGTTGGCAAGGCAGCCGGCCGCGTCGGCAAGGCGGCCGGCGGCGTTGGCAAGGCGGCCGGCGGCGTTGGTAATGCGGCCGGCGGCGTTGGCAAGGCAGCCGGCGGCGTTGGCAAGGCGGCCGGCGGCGTTGGTAAGGCGGCCGGCGGCGTTGGCAAGGCAGCCGGCGGCGTTGGCAAGGCAGCCGGCGGCGTTGGCAAGGCAGCCGGCAGCGTTGGCAAGGCAGCCGGCAGCGTTGGCAAGGCAGCCGGCGGCGTTGGCAAGGCAGCCGGCAGCCTCGGTGGTGCAATCGGTGGCGCCCTTGGCGGTGCGGTCGGCGGTGCCGGCAGCCTCGGCGGTGCAATCGGTGGCGCTCTTGGCGGTGCGGTCGGCGGTGCCGGCAGCCTCGGCGGTGCAGTCGGCGGCGCCCTTGGCGGTGCGGTCGGCGGTGCCGGCAGCCTCGGCGGTGC